>JAJQDJ010000097.1 GCA_021202205.1 Erysipelotrichaceae bacterium | reverse complement strand
TTATCTTTTAATTAGGTTTTATATATTATAGAATTCACACTAAAACTGGTAATAGTTAACCTCAAAAAGCCTAATTTTAAAAAAAACATTTTCTAAAATCTACGATAAAATCATATGTTTTTTAATGCCGACTACCTCCACTGTGCAAATGATGAATTATTTTTTTCTGTATTTATTTTAATGTCAATATTTGAATCCTCTATTTAATTTGTCATATTATTGACACATTTTTTTCATGAAACTTACACATCATAATGATAGTGTGATAAAGAAAAGAGGTTTTATGATGAGATGTAAGAAAATAACCAAATTATTATTTTTGATATGTTTAATATGTATATTAGGATTTTTTTCAATTGGAGTTAAATCGTTATTTGTAACAGTAAATGATTCACTTTTACAAGATATGGAAATATATGTTGGTCAAACATATCAAATGGATAATATTGATCAAAATATTGAATATACATGTGATCGTAATGGTTTAATAACAATAGATAATAATGGATTATTTACAGGTTTATCTGTTGGTAATGCTACAGTAAGAGTGAAAGTTAAAGGATCATTACTTTATAAAACATTTGAGGTTGTTGTTAAAGAACATCCATATGCTATTGATTCTTCACCACAACAATTACAAGTTAATTCAACTTTAACATTGAGTGCTATTGACACCGAAACTAATGAAAAAGTTAATGATATCCAATGGTTTTCTAGTAATGAAACGATTGCTACCGTTAATGAAAATGGTGTCGTTTCTGGTATTAAAAGTGGAGATGTTCAAATATCATTAATACATAATAATGTTGTTGAATCAGTCAAAAATATAGAAGTATTGGATGAAGTTATTAAGGTATCAAATATTGTTATTAAAAGTGGAAATAACATAATATTAAATCCTAATCAAACAAGCCGAATTGTATGTCAATTATTTCCATCTAATATAACTGATAATATATTAAACTATGCAATTGAAGATGAATCGATTGCTAGTGTTGATAGTAATGGAATGATTACTGCTAAGAAAATTGGAAATACGACCATTACTGTAACATCCAATGATTTGAATGCTACTACTCAAATCAATTTAACGGTAGAAACCAAACAAATATCAGGAAATGAATTAACAATACAAAAACTTCAAAACGCTAACATCGATGATACTACTAAATTAATGATAGTTGCACATCCTGATGATGAAACATTAGGTGCTAGAGGTATTATTTTAAGTTATCCAGATAAAGTTAATGGTGAAAGAAGTAATTGGTCGAATGATAAAGATGATATTATAAAAGATTTAGAATTTGTGATTAATTATAAAGATTGGGATCAAATTACAACACATAATCAGGAAGGTGAATATGGGCATATTCATCATAAAATGACACATGATCTCGTAACAAGCATTACTAAGAATGCTGGACAATTAAATAAACTTTATTACTTTGGTAAATACTATGCAAAAAACAATTTACCTAATAATTTAGAATCCAATATAAGTAAGGAATATATTGACAAAAAATATCAAGCTTATAAAATCTATGCTTCTCAAGCAAAGACAATATCAAAATTTGACCATATGACTATTCATGAGCATTGGATAAAAGCCATAAATTGAATTTTTGTTGAAAATTCATAGACATTTAGTTTATTTTAATTTATCATATATCATGTAAATAAGGAGATTTTAAAGTTATGAAATATGATTATTTAATTGTCGGAGCAGGCTTATACGGAGCTGTTTTTGCTCATGAAGCACATAAGCTAGGTAAAAAAGTATTAGTTATTGATAAACGTGATAACATTGCTGGTAACGTTTATACGAAAGAAGTAGAAGGCATTAATGTTCATGTATACGGTGCCCATATTTTCCATACAAATAATAAGGAAGTATGGGAATATGTCAATCAATTTGCTGAATTCAATAGATTCACAAACTCACCAGTCGCTAATTATAAAGGTGAACTCTATTCTATGCCGTTTAACATGTATACGTTTAATAAGATGTGGGGAGTTGTTACACCTCAAGAAGCTATGGATAAAATAGAAGAACAGAAAGAAGAAGCTGGTATTACTGAACCACAAAATCTAGAAGAACAAGCTATAAGTTTAGTGGGTAGAGATATCTATGAAAAACTTGTTAAAGGTTATACAGAAAAACAATGGGGTAGAGATTGTAAGGATTTACCATCATTTATTATTAGAAGATTACCTGTAAGATTTACTTTTGATAATAATTACTTTAACGCTTTATATCAAGGTATTCCTATGGGTGGTTATACTCAAATGGTCGCTAATATGTTAGATGGTATCAAAGTGAAGCTAGGTGTAGATTATTTAGAAAACAAAGAAGAATATGATGCCATGGCTGATAAGGTCGTTTATACTGGTGCTATTGATGCATATTTTAACTTTAAGTTAGGTACATTAGAATATCGATCTGTAAGATTTGATACAGAACTATTAGATATGCCTAATTATCAAGGTAATGCAGCTGTTAACTACACAGATAGAGAGACACCATATACAAGAATCATTGAACATAAATGGTTTGAATTTGGTAAAGACAAAGATGGAAATGAAATACCAAAAACTGTTATAAGCAAAGAATATTCATCTGAATGGAAACCAGGAGATGAACCATATTATCCTGTTAATGACGATAAGAATGGACAATTATATGCTAAGTATAAAGAATTAGCTGATAAGGAAGATAAAGTTATCTTTGGTGGTAGACTTGGTGAATATAAGTATTATGATATGGATAAAGTTATTGAAGTCGCTTTAGCGAAAACAAAGGAAGTATTGAAATAAACTGTGAAACAGGTTTTTTCTTTCTATTGTTTATAGTATTATTTTGTGTTAAAATCTCACAAAAGGAGATGCATTATGGTTATACTAAGAAAAATAAAATTTATAATTTCAAAATTAGTTCATATATATTATAAATTAACTTATAAGTTAATACCTATTGATGATAGATTAGTTATATTTATTTCTTTTCATGGTAGGGGATATAGTGATAATCCAAAAGCCATTTATGAAGCTATGATACAAGATGAAAGATTTAAAGATTATAAGTTTATTTGGTTTATTAAGAATCATAAGAAAAAAGATATCACCATACCTAATGGTAAAATTGTTGAATATTATAGCATTCCTTATTTTTATTATATGAGTAAAGCTAAATATTGTATTATTAATTGTAAGTTGCCTTTATATATAGTCAAAAAGAAAAATCAAATATATTTACAAACATGGCATGGTACACCGTTAAAACGTTTGGCTCATGATATTGAGGTTCCAGAGGGGACGACTTTTTATCGTTCTGGAATGTCTTATAATGAAATGACAAATACATATGATGTTGATGTAGCACGTTATAATTATATGATTTCACCAAATATGTTTTGTACTGAAGTATTTCAGAATGCATTTCAAATCAATCGTGAACGATTGATTGAAACAGGTTATCCACGAAATGACTTTATAACTAATGCAACTGATGAAGATATAATTAATATAAAAAATAAATATCATATTCCTAGTCATAAAAAGGTTGTTTTATATGCTCCAACTTGGCGTGATAACTCATATATAGCCAGTGGTTATACATTTGAATTAAAAGCTGATTTTAAAAAATGGCAAGATATTTTAGGCGATGATTATGTACTGATATTTAAACCTCATTATTTGATAGTCAATCATTTTAAATATGATGATTCATTAAATGGTTTTCTGTATTCTATTGAAGCTGATGCTGAAATTAATGAATTATATGTTATTAGTGATATTTTAGTAACTGATTACTCTAGTGTTTTCTTTGATTATGCTGTACTAAATCGACCTATTTACTTCTATATGTATGATTTAGAGGAATATAGTGATGCATTGCGAGGATTTTATTTAGATATCTATACAGATCTTCCAGGACATATTTATGAAAATGAAATAAACATGTTACAAGATATAAAAGACAATATTTATGATAATCAAAGACTTGAATCTTTCAATCAACGTTTCAACAATCAACAAGATGGACATTGTGCTCAAAAAGTGATAGATATTGTTTTTGGAGGAATATCAGAATGACTCTTCAAAAAATAGTATTGAATATTGTTTTATCAATTGAAATGTTTTTTATTAAATTTATGCCTATAAAACAAAATAGGATTACTTTTATATCATTAGAAGACGATAAATTATCATCTGATATGAAACTTATTTATGATCAAATCAAAGATAAGTATGAAATCAAGTTATGTCTTATACTCTATAAAAAAAGTTTATGGTCACAATTTCTATATTTTTTCAATTGTATGAAACAACTCTATTTAGTGAATACATCTAAAATGGTTATTTTACATGATAATAATTATGTTGTGTCTAATTACAAAAAGAAAGATGTATTTGTATTACAATTATGGCATGCATGTGGCGCTATTAAAAAATTTGGCAATGTAATAGAAAGAACATATCCTATAGCTAATTATGATGCTGTCTTATCAACATCTTCTTATTGGAAAGGCATTTATAGCCAAGCTTTTTCAGTAAGCGAGGATCAAGTATTGCCAATAGGACTTCCACGTACGGACGAATTATTTGATCAAGAATGGATACAGAATCAAAGAAATTATTTATTTGATAAATACCCAGATTTAAAGGATAAAAAAATTATTCTATATGCTCCAACATTTAGAGGAAATATATATAAAGGTTTTCATCAAATAAATTTTGATACAAAAAAAATATTAGATCATTTAACTGATGAATATGTTATTATCTATAAATTTCATCCACTTGTTGGAAATTATCAATTATCAGTTCATAATCGAGTGTATAATATGAATTGTGAGGATACACATGCATTATTTACTATTTCTGATATTTTAATATCTGATTATTCTTCAATTATTTTTGACTATATGATTTTAAATAAGCCATTGATATTTTATATTCCTGATTATCAGGAATATAAAAAAGAATTAGGAGTATTTGTAGATATTGAAAAATTAAATTTACCGATTTGTCAAAGTGAAACAGAAATAAGTCAAGTCATCATTAATTATCCTGGCATTTCTCAAATAAAAATTTTAAGAAATACTTTCTTTGAATATCAAGATGGTCAAAGTTTAAAACGTGTTGTGGATTGTATTGATAATGCAATGAGTAATTCTTAAGAAAATCTTAAGTGAAGGTTAATATTGTATTGCTTTTTAGTGATTTACTGTATAATAGTCATGGTTAAAAAAGTGTTCTTTTATAGGTATTTAAGGAGGATATTTAAGTATGTTTAAAAGTGCAAAATACGTTTTGCAAGAAAATATTAGTAATGTATATAGAATCTATTCTATTGCTAAATATGAATTGCTTGCAGATATGCGTGATTCTAATCTTGGTTTATTTTGGAACTTTGCACATCCATTAATTCAAGTGCTAACATATTGGTTTGCATTTGGTATTGTATTTGATAGAAAAGCTATTACAGCACATGGTATAACTGTACCATTTATTGCATGGTTAGTTGGTGGTATGGTTGTTTGGTTTTTTATTTCACCATGTATTACAAATGGTTGTAATGCTATTTTTTCAAAAACTAATGTTATTACAAAAATGAAATTTCCAGTAAGTATTTTACCAGCCACAGTGGTTTTAAAAGAATTATTTAATCATGCATGTTTGATTGTTGTTGTTGTAATAATGATGATCATTTTTGGGTATTATCCATGTTTACAATGGTTAGAATTAATATATTATTGTATTTGTGCTTGTATCTTTGCTATATCGTTGTCCCTTACAACATCAGTCTTGAATATGTTGGCTAGAGATGTTAGAAAAATGGTTTTGGCTTGTATGAGATTGTTATTATATTTAACACCTATTTTATGGGAAATTGGTAGGATTGAAGAGAGTGCTCCTAAAATTGTAGTATTAATTATGAAAGCTAATCCTATATATTACATAGTTCAAGGATATCGTGATTGCTTCTTTTACCATAAAGGATTCTTATATTATCATAATTCCATGATTGCATTTTGGGTTATTACGTTTATCCTATTCTTTATTGGTAGTTATATGATGTATAAGTTTAAACATAAGTTTATTGATATGATTTAAGAGGTGAAATTATGGAACAAGAATATGCAATTGAATTTAATCATGTTTCGAAAATATATTCATTAAAATCAAAAGACAAAAAGAATGCTAATGATAAAAAATTTTATGCTTTAAAAGATATAAATTTTAAAATACCTAAAGGTGAGGTTGTCGGAATATTAGGTACAAATGGTTCAGGAAAATCAACAATGTCTATTATTTTAGCTGATATTAGTGAAGTTGATGAAGGTGAAATGATTGTTCGTGGAGAACAAGCACTGATTGCTATTAATACTGGATTAAATAATCAATTAACTGGTGAAGAAAATATAGATTTAAAAGGTGCATTATTAGGTTTGAATAAGAAAAGAATATCTGAAATAAAGCAAATGGTTATTGATTTTGCAGAAATAGGAGATTTCTTATATCAGCCTGTTAAAAAGTACTCAAGTGGTATGAAATCCAGGTTGGGTTTTTCTATTAATTTGGCCTTAGACCCAGATATTTTAATTGTGGATGAAGCTTTGTCTGTTGGTGATAAGGGTTTTGCTAAAAAATGTATAGATAAAATGAAAGAATTAAAAGATGAAGGAAAAACCATTGTATTTATTTCACATTCACTTCCACAGGTTAGGGATTTTTGTGAAAAAGCTATGTGGATTGAGGGTGGTTTGTTAATGGAGTATGGTGATATTAACGAAGTGTGTGATCATTATGCTGAATATGTGGATCATCTTAATTCACTAAGTAAAAAAGATAAGAAAAAAGAACTAGATGAGAAATTTGATAAAAGAATAATACCTGTTCAAAAGAAACAAGGATTATTTGGAAAATTGTTTGGTTAAAAGGAGGAAAAATGAAAAGGGTAATTACATATGGGACTTTCGATTTGTTCCACATTGGACATTTAAATATATTAAAACGTGCTAAAGAACTTGGAGATTATTTGGTTGTTGCTGTTTCTAGTGATTCTTTTAATTCAATAAAAGGGAAAAAATGTGCTATACCTGATTATGAGAGAATGGCTATTGTAGAAGCTATTAAATATGTTGATGAAGTTATTCCTGAAAACTCATGGGATCAAAAAGTCAATGATATTAAAGAACATAATATAGATGTTTTTGTCATGGGTGATGATTGGACTGGTAAGTTTGATTATTTAAAAGAATATTGTGAGGTTGTATATCTTCCTAGAACTGAAGGAATTAGTACAACTAAATTAAAAGAAGAATTGAAATTAAAATAAATTAGGAATTTGTATTGAAGAAAATAAATTTTATGTTAGCTGTAGATATAGTTGATAAAAGGAGTTTGTTAAAATAGAATGATGTTAAAAAATTATTTTAATAAAAATCAGGATTATATTC
>JAJQDJ010000021.1 GCA_021202205.1 Erysipelotrichaceae bacterium | reverse complement strand
TTAGACTCTTAGATTATACTATATTTACGCACACGGTGCAAATGAGGTTTTTAAAGATAATATTTTTTATATAATGGTTGGGGAAATATAAAGATATTGAATTTTGATTCTATTGATTTAGGAAATTTATTCTGGAAAATTATACATATTCCAGGACATACTGCTGGTTCAATTGGAATTCTTATACCCAAACTTAAATTATTTTTATCTGGTGATACATTATCTCCTAGTATTTGTTTAAATTTTCCTAATGCATTAACTATAGATGATTTAATTAATACACTTTACTCCATTCAAAAATTAAATTTTAACTCCTATTTAACCTCTCATCATAATCATTTAGTTCAAAAAGAATATATAAATGACTTGATAAAATGTTGTTTAATAAGCAAAAAAGAAAAAAATTATAAATATATTTCCCCTTTAGAGCCAAACCAAACAAGAAAATTGTATATTTATAGTAATAAGTATGGTGAATGCATTTCCATAATATATTAAAATAAAAATTCAGGTTACCCTGAATTTTTTTATGCATTCAATGTTGTCATTTTCTCTGTTGTTAGTATAACAACAATAGCTCCTATCACTGTTAAAATAACACCAATCAATAATACTTGACTAACCCCAACAGCATCTAATAAAACACCACCAACAAGATTGGCAAAAATACCTGCTAAAGTATTAGCTGTTGTTAAGAAAGATTGTCCCTTAACAATATCTTGTTTAGCTATTTTATCATTCACATATGCAACAGAAGCAGGAACAAATAAAGCATAAGCACCCATTTGACATACTTGAGCAACATAAATTAAAGTCATACTAGTAGCAATATAAGTTATAAAATGTTTTACAATAAATAATATCATAGATATTTTAATTAAAGTTCCACCATTAATCTTATAACTCATTTTATTATAGAAAGCCATTGTAGGAAGTTCTAGCATCGCAGCTAAGAATACAGCAGTTCCCATATCACTTTCTGTTCCACCTATTGGTGTGATAATTTGAATAAAATAGTTATTAATAATTGTATGAGCAAAATAAACACAAACAAAACCTAATAAGAAAGCAACAAATTTCTTATATTTCAATGAAAATTGAAGCAAGCTCAAAGAACTTTGTTCAGTTTCTTCTTGTGTTTCTTCTTGTGTTTCTTCCTCTACTACTTGAGCATCTTTAGGAACTACAAACCCATTAACAATAATAAATAATAAAGCTGTAAAAATAACATAGAAAATAGGTAAAATATCCGCATTAAACCACTCTACAACATAACCTAAAACTAATGCTACAATCGCATATGATACTGAGCCCAAACCTCTAGCTAAACCATAATTAATCTTAATACCATACTTTTCAAAAACAAAAGCCAAGGTATTCATTAATGGTGAAATAGAAGTTACTAAAGTAAAAGTAATAGTTACTAAAGCAAAAATTAATACTTGATTAGCAGGTGCAACAATTAATAATGCTGAACCAATAATTGCAATAACTAATATAGAAGTAATAATCTTTCTGATTTCAATTTCTTTATGCTGATCTGCAAAAGCAGCAATCGTAGGTTGTAAGAAAACTGATATAACACTAATTAATGATAATAGAATACCAATAGTAGAATTATTAAACCCTTTATTTAATAAAAATACTGAGGCATATCCCATCATAGCTGCAAAAGCACCAAAGAAACATACTTGTGAAGCCATATACTTGGCACTTAAATTATTTGACTGATTCATAATCCAACTCCTTTTCGTAAACGATTACATTTAATTTTAACATACATTTTTATATATAAAAATAATTTTCTTTATTTGTAAATTAAAAAGCTTAAAGATTAATCTTTAAGCATATTCACAATACTACGAATCATCACACCAGTAGCAGCTTTACCACCATGATCTGCTGTCCCAGCAATATCCAAGTGAATCCATTTTGTATCTTCTTCAATAAATTGTTGTAAGAAACTTGCGGCTATTGAAGCTCCACCTACTCTACCTATAGAATTCTTAAAATCAGCACTATTTGATTTAATCTTATCCAAATAGGCATTATCTAGTGGTAATTTCCAACCCTTTTCATCACTATCTTTTAATACTTGATTAAACTTATTAAAATAATCATCATCATTAGAGAAAACTCCTGTATAAACATCAGCAAGTGCAACTTCACATGCACCTGTAAGGGTTGCTAAATCAATGATTTGATGTGCACCTAATTGTTGGGCATAAGTCAAGGCATCACATAAGACCATTCTTCCTTCTGCATCTGTCGAAAAGATTTCAACCGTTTTCTTAGATAATGTTGTAATAACATCTTGTGGTTTATAAGCACTACCATTAATAAGATTTTCTGTAGTAGCAATGATACCATAAACATTCACGTTAGCTTTCATATCTGCTAATATTTTCATAATAGCAAGTACAGATGCAGCCCCACACATATCATACTTCATACCAAAACTATTTCCTTTGATATTATAACCACCAGAATCAAACGTAATACCCTTACCAACAACTGCACTATATGATTGATTATTGCCATGATTATACTTTAAAGCCAACATATAAGCAGGTAAATCACTACCTTGATTAACTGCTAAAATACCACCAGCACCCATTTCTGTTAGTTTTTGATTATCTAATATCGTTAATTCTAGATCATACTCTTTCGCTAATTGAATGGCTGCTTTCACAATATCTTTAGGTGTCATTAAATTAGCAGGTGTATCAGCTAATGTTCTTTCATAATTAATACCATGACCATAAGCTTCTCCTATTTCAATATCAGCTTGTACATTTTCATTGGCCATAACATTCACTTCAACCATTTCATTCACATCATGTCCAATAACATGTTCCTTATAGCTTGCGTAAATATAGCTTTCTATAAATAGTTGTGTTACTTTATGAATATCAATTGTTTCAACAACTGCACGTTTAGCATCAAAGCTTGCAGGTTGCTTGATTTGCTTAGATACAGTTATAAAGGCTTCTCGCATTTGAGCAGTGGTAATCTCTGTTGATCTACCCAAGCCAATAAAAATAATCTTCTCATATGAATATTTCCCTAAAGTATGAATAGTTGTAACTTGATTGAATTTTTTATCAACAATCAAATTAATATCATAACCTAATCTTTCAATAACCTTAGGACAAATATTCCTATCTTCATAGATAGGATAAATAATATCTTGTGTACCCTCATATATAAAACTATAACTTGCTTGTCTCATAATTTCCTCCCAACGGCTATTATCCTATCACTTTTAACATAAAAAGTCATCAATAAATGGAATATTTTTAATTAGAAGCAAAATTCCCGAATCTATATTTCAATCAATATAAAAATTTGCTATAATATATACGAGATGAAATATATGGAAAACAGTGTATTCGAAATCAAAGACATTTGGACATGATTCGAGGATAACAATGAATTCTTAGATAAGAATAATAACCATGATTACAAACTAAAACTTATAAAACTTACTTTTTTCGCTTTTACTTACTATAAAGCTTGCAAGGGAAAGATTTAGTTAATGAAGAATTTGAGGCATGGAGAGATGGACCTGTATCAAATACAGCCTATGCTCAAATTTCAAATGATGACAGAAGTAGTGAAATGGACAAATTTGATTTATATCCTGAAGTTAATGAATTTCTACAAGAAATTAACGATATTTTTGGTATTTATTCTGCAAATTCACTTTCAAGATGCTCGCACCAATTAAATTCCTGGAGAAACAACTTTCATACCGATACTTTAGGTAATCCTATTAAACATACCATTATTCCTAATGAACAACTCGAAGAAGAATTTCAAACAATTGCCGATAATCTAAATTATTTTTATAAATATGATTCAAAAAATGAAAGTGTATGTATTATCAATGACAAAACCATCATCTACAATATCATTGATGCTGATTTGTTTGAGCAAAATTATTATCAAATTTACAATACTGTAACCAATCCTGATAATTTTAAAAATGAAGATTTAATTTTTGTTTCATTTGATAACGGAGAAATACATTATGAGATATAAAGGTGCATGTTTTATAAAAATGACATTTCATGATGGTAGTGAAGATATAGGCGAATATCCTTATGTATGTTTATTAGATCAAGAAAGTGGTGCAGAATCATATCATTTATTAAAAGGACAAACATATCGACCAACCAAACATTTAACCTATGTTTTTGATGGTTCATCAACAGTTATTACTTTAAGAAAACCTACATTAATCAATTTAAGCGATCCTTACAAACTTGATTTTGATGATAAAAGAAAAATCAGACTCATTAAAAGATTATCCGATGATATATTTTATAATTTAGCAAGCCAGTATTATGATTATAATACAACTTTTTTTCTAAATCCGCTTTATTTATAAGAGACTATTTAATTCTAAAAATATTCTTAGATAAATAGCTGTGCAAAAATGACATGTGCTCACACATGTCATTTACATATTCCCAACCATTCAAATAATAAGGACATCTTTTTAATGTCAGTAGTAGATGAGCAATAATTCACTTTTAACTCACCTGTTAAACTTTTTCCCTCACCATTACCCAATATAATTGTATATATCCCTTGATTATAAGTTGCATGATATTCATCAATATGATCAGCTAATACTTGATCAACATTATCAACGCCTTCACTCCATGATTTATATTCTTCTAGTAATTGATTTTTAATCGTATACATTTCTTTAATATCATCACTATTATTAGAATTAGCAATAATTTGATATTGTGGTGTACTACTATCAGCACTCACACTCATACATAACATTCCACATAATAATACAAATATGATTTTTTTATGGTTTCACCTCTAAAGAAGTATATCCATAATGATTTATCTTATACAAAAAAACAGGAAGAATTATCTTCCTGTATCTTCTGTTACACTCACTTTTACTGTTTGTATTTGTTTACAATTACCTATAAACATGCCCTTATCAATAATACAATCAGTATAATCTCTACCATGAGCTAAAACAATATAATTATCATCTACTTTACGATTATGCGTTGGATCATAACTATACCATGTATCTTTATTGTATACTTCTACCCAAGCATGGGTTTCTCCTTCACCATATAACATGCCTGCAATATATCTAGCAGGATAACCTAATTTTCGACATAAGCCAACCATAATATGTGCATAGTCTTGACATACACCAGAGCCTTGATCTAAAGCATCTTGAGCAGATGTTTGTATTGTTGTTGTCCCTTGTGTATAGGTCATATGATCATTGATTATTTGCATAATTTTCATCATTTGTTCATCAAAAGATAATCCATAGATTTCTTCAGGATGTTCTATAGAATCAACTTTAGTAAGTGGCGTCTCATATCTATAGAGGGGATGACAAAAATCAGGTTTAGGTGAAGAATAATCAACTTCAACAACTCCTTTAACTTGAAAACTAAAATCTCGATGTCTCATAATGGCATTACCCGCTAAAACAAGGTTACCAAAACCATCAGTAAATTTATTAATAGAATCTAAAGGATATACATAATAGTGGGTTTCTATAACTTTTTGATAGTAGTTATCTTGAGGTATGCAGCGTAATTGAAATTGCTGTTCCTTGACAAAATCACTAAATTTGAGGTCCATTTGATATCGATATACCAGACGTTTCACTATTCAACCTCAAATAACTTTGTTAATTGATCGATATTGTCTAAGCAATCCCAACGTTGTGCACTTTCCTGTGATAAATGAATGGTTGTTAAACCCTCAAGATTATAATCAGATTGCAATTTATGCACACGATTTTCTAATTTAGCAGTTTGTTTAGCTATATCCTCTTTTTGGTCTCCAAAACGATAATATAAATCTAATCTTTCTGCATATTTGCCACATTTCATAATATTTCTACAAGCTTCACTATCCACGTTATCATCTATACTTCCCCAAAATGAATATAAGTGATCCTTTACCCTTTGTAATTTTAAAGCTATTGCTTCTTTATCTCTTGTTTCTAATACCTTTAAAGGTAGTTCAATATAACATAATGTATCACTGCTGATTTCTTCTCTTAAGACAACTGCATTATCATAAGCTCTACTTAGATTAGAAATAATAGAATCGAAGTTTTGTTTATCAAATACATATCTTTCACAAAAATCATCAGAGTATTTATAATTATCAATAATTTCTAATCTACTACAAAACGAATGAAAAACATTTTCATCTTGATCAATCATCATATCATAGTATTCCATAAAGAATTCAATCGTTGAAAAGACACGTTCACTATAACGTCCTAACCAATACAAATGATTGGCTTTCTCTATTGTGATAATACCCATGTATCCTTAAATCCTCCTCCCTGTGATGAATTAACGACAAATGAGTCTGGATTACGAGAAACCCTCGTTAAGCCACTAGCCCAAACTCTAGTCTTTTCACCACTTAATACAAACGCTCTTAAATCAGCTTTACGATAAACCTCTTTTCCATTTTCATGAATTGGCAAATCAATAAAATCTATCACTTCCTGAGCGATAAAACGTCTTGACTCTCTAGAAATAATATCTCTCCATTTCTGTAATTTTGCTTCATCCATATCGCTACCAAATACAACCCCATAGCCTCCTGCTTCAGATACATCTTTTACAACCAGTTTTTCAAGATTATCTAAGACATATTTTCTATCTTCTTCATAAAAAGGTAAATATGTTGGTGCATTATGCAATATTGGTTCTTCATGTAAATAATACTGAATCATTTTTGGTACAAAATAATAAATACCCTTATCATCTGCAATACCATTACCAGGTGCGTTGATCAACGCCACATTGCCTTCTCGATAAGCACTCATAAGTTGTGGTACTCCAATCAAAGATTCAGGCTTAAATGCTAATGGATCCAAATAATCATCTGAAATGCGACGATATAGTGATCCTACTTTAACTTTATAACCTAAATGATTCTTATAAAATAAAGTTGCATTTTCTACAAATAATTCCTGTGGTGTAGCCAAAGTAGCATGTGCTTTTTCGGCTAAATATGAATGTTCAAAATATGCAGAATTATAACGACCAGGTGTCAATATAACATTAATACCACCCATATTCACATAATCCATTGTTTCTTCTAACATTTTTGCATAGTCACGATTATCTCTCACATTATATGTTCTAAAGATATTAGGAGCAGCTCGACGCATCAAATCTCTCGCAATCATAGGATAAGATGCTCCTGAAGGAATACGTAAATTATCTTCTAAAACATACCAAGTACCATCTTTTGCTTGTACTAAATCAATTCCTGATATATGAGAATAGATTCCTTTTGGAGGTACCATACCAATACAAGGTGATAAATACCCTGTAGAACTAAAAATAAAATCTTCAGGTATGACCCCATCTTTCACTATTTGATAATTAGTATATATATCTTTTAAAAATAAATTAAAACCTCTTTTGCACCGTGTGCGTCATTAAAATAAAAAAACATTGATTTTATGAGGATTTCG
>JAJQDJ010000110.1 GCA_021202205.1 Erysipelotrichaceae bacterium | reverse complement strand
ACTGTAAGGTATATACCTGATATATATCTTACTATACTTATTATACGAGGAGAAAAATATGGATGATGAGAAATATATGAATTTAGCTTTACAAGAAGCTAAAAAAGGATTATATCTAGATGAAGTACCAATAGGAGCAATTATTGTTTATCATGATGAAGTGATAGCTTCTGCTTGTAATCAAAAAGAAACTTTAAATGAAGTAACAGCTCATGCAGAAATATTGGCTATACGACAAGCCTCTGATAAATTAGGATATTGGCATTTAGATGATTGTATTATGTATACAACATTAGAACCATGTATGATGTGTAGTGGTGCTATTATTCAAAGTCGTATAAGTAAAGTTGTTTATGGTGCTAAAAGTCAAAGATGGGATGGTTTAAGTATATATTTAAAAACACATCAATTTAATCATTATCCAGAAGTTATAAGTGGTGTTTTAGAAAAACCATGTATGATGATTCTATCAGAATATTTTAGAGGAAAAAGAAAAAAGTAAATTTATATTCTTATTAATTTAGGCATCACAAGGATGCCTTTTTTTTACTTTTATGGTATAATGACCAGGGAGTTGATTCATATGGCATATAAAGCTTTATATCGTGTATATCGTCCTCAAACATTTGATGATGTAGCAGGTCAGGAACATATTGTCACAACATTAAAACATGCAATAGAAGAAAATAAAATAGCTCATGCATATCTTTTTTGTGGTCCAAGAGGGACAGGAAAAACAACAATTGCAAAGCTATTGGCAAAAGCAGTGAATTGTACTGGAAAAAATAAACCATGTAATGAGTGTTCTAATTGCAAACAAATTAGTGAGGGTAGGCATCCTGATGTTGTTGAAATTGATGCCGCCAGCAACAATGGCGTTGATGAGGTAAGAGAATTAATTGATAAAATCAATTATGCTCCTACTCAAAGCAAATATAAAGTTTATATTATTGATGAAGTTCATATGATGACTTCAGGTGCTTTTAATGCCTTACTTAAAACTTTAGAAGAACCACCTGCACATGTTATATTTATTATGGCAACCACTGAGGTTCATAAAATACTTCCAACAATTATTTCTCGATGTCAAAGATTCGATTTTACAAAATTAAGTAATGAAGACATTGTTAAACGCATGAAAGTTATTGTAAATAAGGAAAAA
This sequence comes from Erysipelotrichaceae bacterium, assembly GCA_021202205.1. Taxonomy (GTDB): domain Bacteria; phylum Bacillota_I; class Bacilli_A; order Erysipelotrichales; family Coprobacillaceae; genus JAJQDJ01. The sequence goes on along the minus strand of JAJQDJ010000110.1, from coordinate 6,372 downwards.
TTTGTATGTGACGATGATGCTTTAGAACTTATAGCTAAATTAGCTGATGGTGGTATGCGTGATGCCTTGTCTATATTAGAACAATGTGTAGCTTATAATGATAAACATTTAACGTTAGAAGATGTTAATACTGTTTATGGTTTGATATCTTTAGAAAAGAAAATAGAGTTACTTAAAGTTTTATTGACAAGAGATATGAAACAGGCTTTATTACTATTAGATCAAATGAAAATGAATGGTATTGACATAAAACGTTTAACTTTAGATTTGGTTGATATATTAAAAGATATTATTATATATCGTAATACTCATGATGAATCTATATTATTTGTTTTATCTAAAAATTATCTGGATTCTATTGTTCCATATATTTCTTGTGAAGAAGCTTTTTCAATGATAGATATATTAATGGATGCAAGTGAAAAATACTCAAAAGTTATTAATCCATCTATTTATTTTGAATTAGCAATATTAAAGATATGTAATCAGGTCAATGAAGAAAAAGTTGTTGAAGTTCAAAAAGTAGAAGTACCTCAACAAAATGTTATGGAAACAAATGAAATTAATGAAGAAATTATAGAAAATCAAGATGAAATTATTGAAGAAGAAGTTCCTACATTTGAATTTGAACAAACAGATGAAGTTGAATCTCAAGTAAGTGATGATATATACATTGATAATGCAGATATAATGAATATACTTGTTCAAGCTCAACGTTCTATTTTGGAAAATATACAACAACGCTGGCCAATCATTAAACGTTATCTAGCCAATCTTAATATGGCTAAAAGTGCGGCTATGTTATGTGATGGTACTCCTGTAGCAGCTTGTCCTGGTGGATTAGTTATATCTTTTGAACATCAGCCTGCAGTTAATGCTGTTAATTATTATAAAAATTATAAACAACTAAGTGCATTTTTAAAGGAAGTATTGGGTGATGAATATCGATTTGTTGCTATTCAAAGCGACGCTTTTGTAGAAATGCGTAAACAGTTTATTTTATTAAAACGTCAAAATCAATTACCTGAACCGCATGAATTAACATTAAAACATATTGATTCACATGATTTAGAACATGAAGATATCAGTGAAGCTTATGCTTATGCTATTGATTTGTTTGGTTCAGATATTACTGAATATAAGGAGAAAAAATAATGAATTTTAACAATCTATTACAACAAGCTCAACAAATGCAAAGAAAAGTTAATAAAGCTAAAAAAGCATTTGATGAAAAAACATTTGAAATTCAATCACAAGAAAATATTATTACTGGAATTATGAAAGGAAATCTTGAAATCATTGATTTACATATAGATAAAACCAAATTTAATAATGAAAATCAAGATGATATTGAAGCATTGCTTATCATTACTCTTAATCAAATGATCACCAAAATTAATAAAGATAAGGAAGATACATTAAATAAAATTACTAATGGTGTTGATGTATCAGCGTTCTTATAATGGAATATCCAAAAAGTTTTGAAGAATTGGTTGAATGTTTTAAAATGCTTCCAGGAATTGGAAACAAAGCAGCACAAAGATTGGCATATCATGTTTTAGATATGAATCAGGAGGATGTGCGAAGATTATCTGATTCTCTTATTCATTTTAAAAAGAACATTCAATATTGTAAAATATGTGGTCATATATGTGAGGGTGATACTTGTGAAATATGTAAAGATGATACACGCGATAAATCTATCATTTGTGTTGTAGAATCTCCAAAAGATGTTTTTGCAATGGAAAAATTAAAAGAATATCATGGATTGTATCATGTATTACATGGAACAATGTCAATTATGGATGGTAAGACTTTAGATGATCTTAATGTTCATTCTTTATTTGAACGTCTCAATGATGAAGTTAAAGAAGTTATTATTGCAACCAATCCTACTAGGGAAGGAGAAACAACAGCTTTATATTTAGCTAAATTATTATCCAAAAAAAATATCAATACAACCAGAATTGCAAACGGATTGCCTATAGGTGGCAATTTAGATTATGCAGATGAATTAACATTATTAAAATCTTTAGAGGGTAGAAAGAAAATATAAATCATCTCATATAATATATGAGGTGATTTTATGTGTTTAATCATTGATATTATTATGCGTTTTATATTTTCAATTATTATGATATTTATTATTAATTACTTTTCATTTATTACACATATATATTTATGTTATAACCTTTTTAATATTCTTATGATTTCATGTTTTGATTTTTTTGGTATTGCTTTATGTATCATATTACAATTGATATTATAAAATAAAGCTTTATATTTCATATTATTTTGATTATAATATACAAGAAACGAGGTGTGGATATGTCAGGAGTTTTTATTACTTTTGAAGGTGGAGAAGGTAGTGGTAAAACAACTATAGCTAATCTTATAAAAAATCAATTGGAAAAAGAAGGTTATAGTGTTGTTTTAACAAGAGAACCTGGTGGTGTTGCAATTGCTGAGCAAATTAGAAATGTTATTGTAGATGTCAATAATACTAACATGGACGCTCGTACAGAGGCTTTATTATATGCAAGTAGTCGTAGACAACATTTGGTTGAAAAAATTATTCCTGCTTTAAATGAAAATAAGATTGTAATATGTGATCGTTATGTTGATAGTTCTATGGTTTATCAGGGCATAGGAAGAGGTTTAGGTGTTGATGAAGTATATAATATGAATTTGTTTGCTACTGAAAATATTTTACCTCATTTAACTATTTTCTTTGATATTAAGCCGGAATTAGGATTACAACGTGTTTATAGTAATAAAAATAGAGAAGTTAATCGTTTGGATTTAGAGGCTTTAGATTTTCATCAAAAAGTTTATGATGGTTATTTGACAATTTGTAATAAATTTCCAGAACGTATTGTAAAAGTAGATGCAAGTCTTTCAATAGATGATGTTTTTCAATCAGTTTATAATGAGGTTAAGAAACATCTATGAGTTATCAAAATGATTTACAATCGCAACAACCTATTCTATATAAAATACTTATTCAAAGTTTTACTACAAATAAAATCCCACATGCATTTTTATTAGTTGGAAAAAAAGCTCATAAACCTGCTATGTTTATAGCAAAAAGTTTGGTATGTAGTCAAGATATATTAGCTTGTGAGCAATGCAATGACTGTCGTCGTATTGATGAATTAAAATATGCTGATTTTATTTATTTTAATGGTAATGATGAATCTTTAAAAAAAAATCATGTGGAATATATTCAAAAATCTTTTGATAAATCATCAATGGAAGGTAAGGCCAAAATTTATATGTTAGAAAATATAGAAAACTCATCTACCGAAGCAATGAACAGCTTGTTAAAAATGTTAGAAGAACCTGAATCGGGTATATATGCCATATTTACATCTCAAAATTTAAATCGTGTATTACCTACTATTCAATCTCGATGTCAAATTATACAGTTATTACCTCAATCTAAAACATTATTAAAAGAACAATTATCTAATGATAATTTAAATAAGGATGATATAAATATTTTATCAGAATTGTTTGATTCTTATGATGAATGTCAAAACTATATTCATTCTGACGTTTTTGAATCACTTAAAATTGAAGTTTATCATTTTATTGAAGATCTATATTTTCATAGAGATAATCTTATAATAAATGTTGAAACACATTTATTAAAAAATTATAAAGATAAAAATACTATTCAATTATTTTTAAATATGTTAGTATTGTCATTTAGAGATTTGTTTCACGTGAAACATTCCCTACCACTCACGTATGAATCATATAAAAAGTTATATGAGAGAATAGAAGATAGTGAGGAAAATATATTAGATAAGATTAATCTTGTTTTAGATACAGAATTTTTATTAAATACAAATGCTAATGTTATGTTACTTATTGATAGCATGATGATTAATATTTGAGAAAGGAGAATATATGGAAGAAAAATTAGCTCTAGTGCGTTTTAATCATTCAGGAAAATCTTATTATTTTTCATCTAGATTTGATTTATCTAAAGGTGATATAGTTGTTGTTGAAACAATTAGAGGATTAGAATTAGGTGAAATTGTAACAGATTTGAAAGAGTTATCTGAATTCAATCTTGATACTGAATTAAAAAAAATTATAAGAGTAGCTAATCGTGCTGATAAAGAATTATATCTGTTTAATCAGGCTAAAGCTGAAAAATCTTTCAAAATTTGTAAAGATATAGTTAAAGAATTTGGTTTAGATATGCATTTGGTCAATTGTGAATATACATTGGATGCTTCAAAAGTTATTTTTACATATACATCTGATGCACGTGTTGATTTTAGGGAATTATTAAAAGAATTAGCAAGTGTTTTTAAATGTCGTATTGAACTTCGTCAAATTGGTCCAAGAGATAAATCAAGAATAATTGGAGGACTGGGTTCTTGTGGTTTGCCTTTATGTTGTTCATCATTTTTAGGTGAATTTGATGGAATATCTATTAATATGGCCAAGAATCAGATGCTAGCTATCAATATTGAAAAAATATCAGGGGCTTGTGGTCGATTACTTTGTTGTTTAAAATATGAAGATGATAATTATACCCAGATAAAGAAGAAATTTCCTAAAATTGGTTCTAAAGTCAAATACGAAGATAAAATAGCAAAGGTAACAGGATTAAATGTTATTAGTGAGCTTGTTAAAATTGAAAATGATGGTAATGTATCATTTGTACCATTAAAAGATATTAGAAGAATTCCTAACAACAAGGAGCAACATCATAAAAATGAGCGAAGAGGTCATTAATTATTTATTAGCTTATGAAAATATGAAGATTATCCAAAGAAAAGATATGTTTAACTTTTCTTTGGATACTGTTTTATTAGCTAATTTTTGTACTATTAATAAAGATGTTAATGAAATTGTAGATTTTGGTACTAACAATGCAGCTATTCCTTTGTTGTTAAGTCAAAGAACAGATAAAAAGATTGTTGGTATAGAAATACAAAAAGAAGCAGTGGATCTTGCATTTAAAAATATTCACATTAATCATTTGGAAAATCAAATAAATATTATACATGATGATATTAAACATTATTGCCTGAATGCTCATAAAGTTAAACTTATAGTCTGCAATCCACCTTTTTTTAAAGTTGGCGAACACAGTCATATTAATGATAATGAATCCTTACAAATTGCCAGACATGAGATTAAAATTAATCTTGAAGAGATTATTGAATCAGCAACAATGATGTTGGAAAACAAAGGAAGATTTGCAATGGTACATAGACCTGATCGTATGATTGAAATTATTAATATGATGCAAAAATATGATATAGAACCAAAACGTATTCGTTTTGTGTATCCTAAGGTAGGTAAAGATTCTCATATTTTTTTAATTGAAGGCATGTATAAAGGTAATCATGGTATTAAAATAGAAGCCCCTTTATATGCTCATGAAAATAACGGAAGATATTCAAAGGAAGTAAGAAAAATGTTTGGAGAAAATATAGATGATTAGACAAAAAAGTTTTGAAAATGATAAACCTACACTTTTTTTAGTGGCAACTCCAATTGGTAATTTAAATGAAATAACTTATAGAGCTATTGATAAATTAAAAAATGTTTCGTTTATTGCAGCTGAAGACACAAGAAATACAATAAAAATTCTTAATCATTTTGATATACATACAAAACTTATATCTCATCACGAACATAATCTTGTTACTTCTATTCCAAAGATTATAGACTTGTTAAAAGAAGGTCATGATATTGCTTTGGTAAGTGATGCAGGATATCCAGCTATTAGTGATCCTGGTTACGAATTGGTATTAAAGACGATTGATGAAGGATTTAATGTTGTTCCAATATCAGGTTGTAATGCATGTTTAGATGCTTTGGTTGTTTCAGGTATTGCACCACAACCTTTCTTATTCTATGGTTTTCTTGATCATACGGATAAGAACAAGAAAAAAGAATTAGAATCATTGAAAAACTATAAAGAAACAATTGTGTTTTATGAAGCTCCCCATCGTATAAAGAAAACCTTATCTTTGATGTTAGATATTATGGGAAATAGAAATATAGCTTTATGTAGAGAAATTACAAAAAAACATGAAGAAATTAATAGAGGAACCATCGAAGAAATATTAGAAGTTGTTGATGATATGAAAGGTGAAATGGTAATTGTTGTTGAAGGTAACAAACAAGAAGCTGTAGAATCTATTTTTGATCAAACAATAGTAGAACATGTTAATGAATTTGTTGATAAAGGTATGACAACTAGAGATGCTATTAAAGAGGTTGCTAAAATAAGAAATGTATCTAAAAATATTATTTATAATGAGTATCATAAAAAAGCATAATTATATGCCAATGTCATTAAGTTTATTTTTAAGAAATTATATGTTAATGACTTTACGG
>JAJQDJ010000302.1 GCA_021202205.1 Erysipelotrichaceae bacterium | reverse complement strand
CCCCTTCTCATTTTTGAGAAGGGGAATGTCATCAAATCTTAACTTAATGACATTGATTAAAATACTCTTTTTTATTTAATTGTCCTTGACAAGGGGTACACTTTAAAGTAAACTTCTTTTATTTTAAATGTTGTATACTAATATAATTAGGAATACCATTTTTATAAGTTATATCAACTTCACCTTGGATAAGTGGATATAGGTAATCATATAATTTTTCATTAATATAATTGTGTTTCTCGTTAATCCAATCTATAGGAACACATTTTTCTTGATTAGCTATTTGATTGACATCCATGGTTAAGCATTTTATTTGATAAGGATCATCACTGATACGTTTAACAATGATCATTTTTGCGCTATCACCATTCATGGCTGTTTCTACGGCAAATTGTCCAATCATGAAGGCTTCGTCCAAATCTACTTTTGAAGCCAAATGACCAGCACTTCTTTGTAAGACATTTAATTCAACACTTCTAACTTTACATTTAAATCTTTCATATGCCATAGTTTCTAAAGCCTTCCCTGTACCAGAGTGCAAAATATTACCAAAAACATCTCTTTTGGCATACTTAGATTTTGAATCTATATATTCACCATCTTCGTCCTTAATTCCCTCACTTACGGCAATAATAATATTCTTTTTTGTTTTAAAAACTTCTTCAATATCTCTATAAAAATCTTCCTTAATAAAAGGAATCTCAGGTAAATAAATAAGATCAGGAGCGTCACTATGAGCGCTTCTCGCTAATGCACTAGCAGCTGTAAGCCAACCAGCATTTCTGCCCATTATTTCCACAATCGTAATAGAATTAAGCTTATAAATAGAAGAATCATAAACAATTTCTAACATTGAAGTTGCAACATATTTGGCTGCTGAACCAAAACCAGGTGTATGATCAGTCCCTTTTAAATCATTATCTATTGTTTTAGGAATACCAATAAAATGAATATCAGATTTCATAATTTTAGCATAGTTAGATAGTTTGGCCACTGTATCCATAGAATCATTACCACCAATATAAAAGAAATCTGTAATTTCTAATTTGTCAAAAATAGAAAATAATGTATTGTATGTTTGAGGATCACTATTATAATCAGGTAATTTATAACGGCAGGAACCTAAATACATAGCAGGAGATTGAATCAATAAGTCAATATCTCTTTGGGTTTGAAACATATCTACTAAATCAAAGTAATTATCCTCTAATAAGCCTTTGATACCATTAATCATGCCATAAATATGATTATATTCATTTGATTCATGACATTTTGCAATAATACCTGCAAGCGATGCGTTAATAGCAACAGTAGGACCACCAGATTGTCCAATAAAACAATTTCTCTTCTTCATACATAACTCCTTATCATAATTTCAGTCACATTTTATCATCTTTAAAGTATCATTAAAAGAAAAAATGAAAAAATATGGAAATTCCTTAAAAAGAAGAGTATACTTAACCATGTATAGGAGGAATTAAAATTATGTCTAAGAATTATCTATCTATGGATGGTAATACTGCTGCCGCTCACGTGGCCTATGCCTTTAGTGAAGTTGCAAGTATTTATCCCATTACACCTTCTTCACCTATGGCTGAAAATGCTGATAACTGGGCCGTACAGGGAAGAAAAAACATTTTTGGGTCTACTGTTAATGTTGTAGAAATGCAATCAGAAGCAGGAGCTGCTGGGGCAGTTCATGGTGCACTTCAAGGAGGCGCTTTAGCTACAACTTTCACAGCTTCTCAAGGGTTACTTTTGATGATTCCAAATCTTTATAAAATACAGGGTGAATTATTACCTGGTGTATTCCATGTAGCTGCAAGAGCTTTAGCAACACGATCATTAAATATCTTTGGTGATCATCAGGATATTTATGCATGTCGTCAAGTTGGAGCACCAATGATTTGTTCACATAGTGTTCAGGAAGTTATGGATTTAGGTGGAGTAGCACATTTGGTTGCTATCAAAGCAAGCGTACCTGTAATTCATTTCTTTGATGGATTTAGAACTTCTCATGAAATTCAAAAAGTAGAAGTGATGGATTATGACGTTTTAGAAAGTTTATTAGATAAAGAAGCATTAAAAAGATTTAAAGATAATGCTTTAAATCCACACACTAATCCAATTGAACGTGGTGGAGCAGAAAATGATGATATCTATTTCCAAGGTCGTGAGGCTCAAAATCAACATTATGATGCAGTAGTAGAAATTGCTGCTGATTATATGAAGAAGATTTCTGAAATCACAGGAAGAGAATATGCACCATTTACTTATTATGGTGATCCACAAGCTACAAGAGTGATTGTCGCTATGGGTTCTGTTACTGAAACAATTAAGGAAACAATTGATGAATTAAGAAAATCAGGAGAAAAAGTTGGTTTAATTAAAGTTCATTTATATAGACCTTTCTCTGCAAAATATTTATTAGATGTTTTACCTGAAACAGTAGAAAAAGTTGCTGTATTAGATAGAACTAAAGAAATGGGAGCTACTGGAGAACCTTTATATTTAGATGTTGTATCTGTTTTAGCAGATAAAAATATCAAAGTTATTGGAAGCCGTTATGGTTTAGGTTCTAAGGATACTACTCCAGGACAAATTAAAGCTGTATATGATCATTTATTAGATGATGATCCATTTACTTCATTTACTATTGGTATTGTTGATGATGTTACTCATTTATCATTAGAAGAAGATAAGAATTTCAAAGTTGAATCTGATTATACTTCTTGCTTATTCTATGGATTAGGTAGTGATGGTACAGTTTCTGCAAACAAATCATCTATTAAAATTATTGGCGATAATACTGATTTATATTCACAAGCTTATTTTGCTTATGATAGTAAAAAGGCTGGTGGAGCTACTCGTTCTAACTTAAGATTTGGTCATACACCAATTAGAGCTACATATTATGTTAATAATGCTGATTTTATTTCATGTTCATTAGATAACTATGTATTAAAATATGACATGTTAAAGAATTTAAAAGATGGTGGTACTTTCTTATTAAATACTGAATTTGATGAAAATGAAATTGTTGATTATTTACCAAACAAATTAAAGAAACAATTAGCTGATAAACATGCTAAATTCTATATTATTAATGCTACAAAATTAGCTGGTGAAATTGGTATGGGTAGACGTACAAATACAATTTTACAATCTGCATTCTTTGCTTTAAACCCACAAATTTTACCAATTGAAAAATCAGTTGAATATATGAAAGCAATGGCTAAGAAATCTTATAGCAAGAAAGGTGATGCGATTGTTGAAGCTAACTATCGTGCTATCGATGCTGGTAAAGACGCTATTGTTGAAGTTAAAGTTGATGCTACTTGGTCTGATTTAACTGTTAATGAAACAAGAAAACGTACTGGTGATGACCATTTCGATAACTTTGTATCTGTTATTAATGCTTTAGATGGTTATGATTTACCAACTTCTGCCTTCTTGGATAAACTTGATGGCTCTATGAAATCAGGTGTAGCTTTAAAAGAAAAACGTGCTATTGCTGTACAAGTACCTCGCTGGAATAAGGAAAACTGTATTCAATGTAATAACTGCGTTATGGTTTGTCCTCATGCAACAATTCGTGCCTTCTTATTAGATGAAAATGAAGTAGCTAATGCTCCTGAAGATATTTCTAATGATACATTAAAACCTATGGGTAAAGGTGTAGAAGGTTTAGTATATCGTATCCAAGTTTCACCTGATAACTGCGTAGGTTGTGGTTTATGTGTAACTGAATGTCCAGGTAAGAAAGGTGCTAAAGCATTATCAATGGTACCTGTTAAAGAAGAATTGCCTCATTCAGAATTGGCAGATTATATGTATAATGATGTGACTTATAAAGATGATAAATATCCAACTACAACTACTAAAGGTGTTGGTTTCATGAGACCATACTTTGAAGTGTCTGGTGCTTGTGGTGGCTGTGGTGAAACACCATATTATCGTTTGGCATCACAATTATTTGGTAAGGATATGAGAATTGCGAACGCTACTGGATGTAGTTCAATTTATTCAGGATCTACACCATCAACTCCATGTACTACTGATAAAAATGGACAAGGACCTGCTTGGGCTAACTCATTATTTGAAGATAATGCTGAATATGGTTATGGTATGAAGTTGGCTGAAAATTATAAGACACAACATATCTTTGATATTATCGAAGCTAACAAAGCTGATTGTGAAGTGGCACTTCAAGAAGTATTGACTAAATACGAAGAAGTTAAAGGTCATAGAGAAGAAGAACGCGCTTTATATGATGAAATTGTTTCATTAGTGGAAGCATCTTCTAATGAAGGTATTAAAGAATTATTAGATATGAAAGGTGATTTGGTTACTAAATCTCAATGGATTATCGGTGGAGATGGATGGGCTTATGATATTGGCTATGGAGGCGTTGATCATGTTTTAGCTAACAATGAAAATGTTAATATCTTAGTTCTTGATACAGAAGTATATTCTAATACTGGTGGTCAATCATCTAAATCATCTCAAGCTGGTTCAATTGCAAGATTTACAGCTGGTGGTAAGACAGGAGCAAAGAAGGATTTGGCACAAATTGCTATGGCATATGGACATGTTTATGTGGCTCAAGTGGCTATGGGTGCTAATCCTATGCAAACGATTAAAGCTTTCAAAGAAGCTGAATCATATGATGGACCTTCAATTATTATTGCTTATGCTCCATGTGCTGAGCATGGTATCAAAGGTGGCTTATCAAATCATCAACAACAACAAAAGAAAGCTATTCAATGTGGATACTTTAACTTAGTAAGATTTGATCCTCGTTTAGAAGCTCAAGGTAAGAATCCATTACAAATTGATTCTAAAGAACCTGATTACTCTAAATTCAAAGACTTCTTATTAAGTGAAAATAGATTTGCACAATTATCTAAGATTAATCCAGACCATGCTGATGAATTAATGGATAAATGTTTGGCTGACGCTAAGAAACGTCGTGCTCGCTTAGATACAATGGCTAAATGGTATGAATAAGATGAGGAATTCCTCATCTTTTTTTGATAAGAAATGAAATTAAGTTTCATTAAAATATTAATTTTATGAAAAAATTTGAAATGTCATTATAGAACGATTTGAAACTATTTACAGTTTTTAAAAATTTGATAAAATAAAGTTAATTAAAAAGGAGGAAACAGAAATGAACAAGAAGTTACCAGAAGGTTTTTATTGGGGTGGATCAGTATCATCATTTCAAACTGAAGGACATAGAAATGAAGGAGGTAAAGGTTTATGTATTTATGATGTAAGACCTATGAATCCAGAATTTTCTGATTGGAATGATGCTATTGATGAATATACCCGTTATGATGAAGATATTGCATTAATGAAAGAAATGGGTTTTAATTTTTATCGTTTTTCTATTTGTTGGAGTCGTATTATTCCTAATGGAACATTAGATGAACCAGTCAATGAAGAAGGGGTAAAATTTTACAGTGATCTTATTGATAAACTATTGGCTGCAGGTATTGACCCAATGATTACGTTAGTCCATTTTGATATGCCTTATCATTTAGTTGAAAAATATAATGGTTTTGCTTCACGATATGTTGTTGATTGCTTTGAAAGATATGCCAAAGTATGTATTGAAAGATTTGGTGATCGAGTTAAACATTGGATGAGTTTTAATGAACAAAATTTACATAGTCAAATGTTAAGAGTTTCAAATGCTGAAGTTATTCCTGAAGGTGTTTCTAAAGCGAAACAATTATATCAAGTAACTCATAATGTGATGATGGCTCATTGTAAAGCAGTTCGCGCTTTAAGACAAATACAACCAGATGCAATGTTTTGTGGCATGGGAGCTATTACGAATTATTATGCTTATGATAATAGCCCAGAAAACAATTTATTTGCTACTCAAGCTTATCAATTATTGAATACTTACTTAGTAGATACCTTCGCTAATGGTGAATATCCAACATATTGGACAACTTATTTGGAAAATCGTGGTTGGACACCAGAATTTGAAGAAGGTGATGAAGAATTATTGAAATATACAGTTGATTATATTGCTTTTTCATATTATCGTTCTAATACTTTAAAATTGGGCAAATTTGACTATGAAAGACCTGCTTGTGAATGTGTTTACGAGCAACAAATAAAAAATCCACATTGCGAAGCTAACGAATGGAATTGGGAAATAGATCCAACTGGTTTTAGATGGACATTGGATGATTTATATAATCGTAGTAAACTTCCTGTATTTGTACTTGAAAATGGTATTGGTTGGAGAGAAGATAGAACACAAGAAGAAATCGATACAATGTTGGCACAAAGCAAGACTATTGAAGATGATTATCGTATCAATTATCATAGAGATCATATTCAAGCAATGAAAAATGCTATATTTGAAGATGGCATTGAGTGCTTAGGATATATTACTTGGGGTCCGATTGATATTTTGGCTTCAATGTGTAATATGGATAAACGTTATGGTTTTGTATATGTGAATAGAACAAATAAAGATTTAAGAGATATGAAACGTATTCCAAAGAAGTCCTTCTATTGGATTTCTAAGGTATTTAAATCTAATGGTGAAGAACTGGATTAGAAAGGGAAACAAAATGGGACATATATTAAAAATGCAGCCTGTATTTAAAGAAGTTATTTGGGGCGGGCATCAATTAAAAGACGAATTTGGATATGATATACCTAGTGATTTAACAGGTGAATGCTGGGCTATATCAGCGCATCCTCACGGTGATTGTACAATCGCAAATGGTGAGTTTCAAGGCATAACTTTATCTCAATTATATAATGAGCATCGAGAACTATTCGGTAACATACAATCTGAACAATTTCCTTTAATGGTTAAACTTATTGATGCCAACAATGATCTTTCTGTACAAGTGCATCCTGATGATGCTTATGCTTTAAAACATGAAAACACAACTGGTAAATGTGAATGCTGGTATGTCTTAGATGCCAAAAAAGGAACAAAAATGATTATGGGACATCATGCTCAAACTAAAGATGAATTGATACAGGCAATTCAAAATGATGATTATGATCATCTTCTTAATACTTTTGAAATTAATAAAGGTGATTTCTTCTTTATTCCTTCTGGAACTTTACATGCAATATGTAGTGGGTCCCTTATTTATGAGGCTCAACAATCATGTGACATTACTTACCGTGTTTATGATTATCATAGAAAAGACGCAAATGGTAATGAAAGAGAACTTCATGTTCAACAGTCTATTGATGTCACAAAAGTTCCTTCTGATAATACTTCTAGTCAAATATTTGTCAATAGTCATATGGATCATGGCTCTAAAACAAGCTATTTGGAAAGTGATATTTTTAATGTAGACTGTTATCGTATGACGGGGAAAAATACGATTGAAAATAATAAACCATTTTTAATGGTTAGTATTATCGAAGGTGATGGAACATTAGAAAATGAAAATGTTAAAAAAGGTGATCATTTTGTAGTATGTAGTGATCAAAAAGAAATGACTTTTGATGGTTTTATGACAATCATGGTTGCATATTTATAAGCAGGAGTTTAAACTCTTGCTTTTAATATGTTTTGAAATCATTTACTCAAGTTTCGCACTTCAAAAATGGCATCATTAATATAAAAACATGGATA
>JAJQDJ010000071.1 GCA_021202205.1 Erysipelotrichaceae bacterium | reverse complement strand
TAAAAATTAAATTTTTTTCATCTTAATTCCACTTTCTGCTTGCAATTCGGGTTTTTTGTATTGAAAAAGAAGCAGATTAATCTGCTTCTTCACTTGTAAATTCTTCAGCGGCTTCGATATTAACCAGATTGTCAGTGATAAGTTGTGCATCCATGTTTTCTGCTTCATCAAGTTCTAATTTCTTACGAGCTTCCTCTTCTTCTCTAGCAATTGTTTCTGGAGATTTCAAAGGTCCTCTTAACCCTGTACCAGCTGGAATTAAATGTCCAATAATAACATTTTCTTTCAAACCATTCAAATGATCAACTTTGCCTTTAATTGAAGCGTCCGTTAAGATTTTTGTTGTCTCCTGGAATGAAGCTGCTGATAACCATGAATCAGTTTCTAATGCAGCTTTAGTAATACCTAACAGAATTGGGCTACCAACTGCTGGATGTTTACCTTCACGTAATGCTTCGGTATTCAATTCAGTAAATTGTTGGATAGTGACATGTGTACCTGGTAATGCTCCTGTATCGCCACCTTCAATAACTTTAATCTTCTTCATCATTTGATGAATAATGATTTCAATATGTTTATCAGAAATTTCGATACCTTGCATACGGTATACTTCTTGTACTTCTCGTAAAATATAATTTTCTACTGCTTCAACATCAGCAACTGCCAATAATTCCTTAGGATCTATTGAACCTTTTGTTAGTGGATCACCAATTTTTACTTCATCACCAACAGAAACTGTTAATTTAGCATCGTATGGAGTTAAATAACTCTTTGTTTCCAATGCGTTAGAAATAACAACCTCAAAACGTCCATTATTATCAATGATATTTGAAACTTCACCTTCAATTTCAGAAATATAAGCTTTACCTTTAGGATTTCTAGCTTCAAACAACTCTTGAATACGAGGTAAACCTTGTGTGATATCTTCACCACCAGCAACACCACCTTGGTGGAATGTACGCATTGTTAATTGGGTACCTGGTTCACCAATTGATTGTGCAGCCATAATACCAACAGCTTCACCAAATTCAACTTCTTCACCAGTTGCTGAATTACGTCCATAACATTTACAACAAATACCATTTTTAGCTTTGCAGCCAAAGATTGAACGAATTTCAACTTCTTTAATACCAGCATCAGTCACTTCTTTTGCTGATATTTCATCCATGATTTCATTAGCATGAACAATGACTTCACCAGTCTCTGGATGAATAATATCTTTTAATGAATAACGTCCAACAAGTCTATCATATAAAGGTACAATAATAGAATTATCGGCTGTATTAACAAGTTCAGTAACTTTAAATCCTCTATCAGTGTGACAATCTTCTTCAGTAATTCTAACTTCTTGAGATACATCAACCAAACGTCTTGTTAAATAACCTGAGTCTGCTGTTTTCAAAGCTGTATCGGTTGACCCTTTACGAGCACCATGAGTTGAAATGAAGAATTCAGACGCTGTTAAACCTTCTCTAAATGATGATTTAATAGGCAATTCAATAGTTTCACCTTTAGGGTTAGACATCAATCCACGCATACCTACTAACTGTGTAAAGTTAGAGATATTACCACGGGCACCTGAATCAGACATGATAAAGATTGGATTGCTACGGTCAGATTCAAATTCTTCCTTAACAACACCTTCAACTTGGTCCTTAACATCACTCCATAATTTAATAACGATATTATGTCTTTCTTCATCTGTAATTTTGCCTTTACGATATAAATTCTTAATGACTTCAAGTTGTTCATCAGCTTTATCAAACAATACATATTTATCTTGAGGTACTTGAATATCTGAGATAGAAACTGTAATACCTGCAATTGTTGAATAATAGAAACCCTGATCTTTCATTCTATCAAGCATTGCTGTAATTTCAGTTGTTTTATTAAGCTTAAATGCTTCATCAATAATATTACCTAAAGCTTTTTTGCCTAATGGCATAATAACTGGTTGTGCCGCAATATGAGCTTTAATATCTGTTCCCATTGGAACAAAATATTTAGCAGGTGTTGCCTCTAGATTTTCTTTGCTCGGATCATTGATATATGGAAAATTACCATCAAAGATTTGATTAAAGATAATCTTACCAACACTCGTAATTAAATATGAATTATTTTGTTCTTCAGTAAATGTATTATTATTTAATGATTTACCGCGAATGGCAACTCTTGTATGCAAATGCACTGTTTTAGCTGCATAAGCCATTTCTACTTCATTGATATCACTAAATACTGTTCCTTCACCAATCTTGCCTGCTTCTTCTAATGTTAGATAATAATTACCAAGCACCATATCCTGTGATGGTGTAACGATAGGTTTACCATCTTTAGGTCCCAAGATATTACTTGAGCCTAACATTAATTGACGTGCTTCTTGAATAGCTTCTTCACCTAAAGGTACATGGACGGCCATTTGGTCACCATCAAAATCGGCATTAAATGCTGGTGTTACTAATGGATGTAAACGAATAGCACGACCTTCTACAAGTTTAGGTTCAAATGCTTGAATACCTAATCTATGTAAGGTAGGAGCACGGTTTAATAATACTGGATGTTCTTTAATGACTTGTTCAACAACCGGCCAAATACTATCATCCATTTGTTCTATAAGTCTTTCAGCAGCTTTAATATTTGTAGCAATTTGTTCTTTGACTAAACCACATATAACAAAAGGTTTAAATAAGTTTAAAGCCATTTCACGTGGAATACCACATTGATACATTTTTAAATCAGGTCCAACCGCAATAACTGAACGGCCAGAGTAATCTACACGTTTACCAAGTAAATTTTGACGGAAACGTCCTTGTTTACCTTTTAAAGTATGACTTAATGATTTCAAAGGTCGACCACCAGCACCTGTAATAGCTTTAGAACGACGACCATTATCAATCAATGCATCAACAGCTTCCTGTAACATACGTTTTTCATTTTGTACGATGATTGAAGGTGTTCCTAATTCTAACAATTTTTTCAAACGATTATTACGCGTAATAACGCGACGATACAAATCATTTAAATCACTAGTTGCAAAACGGCCACCATCTAATTGTAACATTGGTCTTAAATCAGGTGGAATAACTGGTAATACATCTAAAATCATCCATTCTGGTTCATTTTCTGATGTTCTAAATTCTTCAATTGCTTCCAAACGTTTGAGTAATTTAGAAGGTCTTTCTCCAGATGCATTTTTAAATTCTTTATTAACATTTTCAAATTCTTCATCAAGATCAACTTTTTGAAGAAGCATTTTAACTGCTTCAGCACCAGTCTTGGCTTCAAAAGCTTTACCGAATTTTTCGCGACAATTACGATAATCTCTTTCTGATAAAACTTGTTTATACTCTAAAGGTGTACTCCCTTTATCCGTTACAACATAAGACACAAAATAAATAATTTCTTCTAATTGCTTAGCTGACATATCAAGGATAAGTCCCATTCTCGAAGGTATCCCTTTTAAATACCATATATGAGCAACTGGTGTAGCTAATTCAATATGTCCCATACGTTCACGACGCACTGAAGACTTTGTTACTTCAACCCCACAGCGATCACAAATAACACCTTTATATCTTACTTTCTTATATTTACCACAACTACATTCCCAGTCCTTAGATGGACCAAAGATTTTTTCACAAAATAATCCATCTTTCTCTGGTTTTTGAGAACGGTAATTAATCGTCTCTGGCTTTTTAACTTCACCATAAGACCACTGACGAATTTTATCTGGAGAAGCTAATCCAATTTGGATTGCTGAAAATTTATTAACATCACTCATTCATGCATCCTCCTATTCTTCATCATCAAAAGATTCATCATCTGTAAACAAATTATCTACAAGATCACTTAAAACATCATCACTATCTTCTTCATCCTGTTGTTTATTCTCTTCAGGTCTTTTTTCTTCATTAGAATCAAACATTCTATCTGAAGTAGGGAAACGTCTTTCTTCCTCTTCAATCTTTCTTTCATCTATTTCATGACCTTCATCATCCAACAAGCGAACATCCAAAGCTAAAGCCTGTAATTCTTTAGTCAATACTCTAAATGATTCGGGAATACCTGGTTCAGGCATCTTTTGGCCCTTAACAATAGCTTCATATGTTTTAACACGACCAACGACATCATCAGATTTAACTGTCAAGATTTCACGCAATGTATATGCTGCACCATAAGCTTCAAGTGCCCATACTTCCATTTCACCAAATCTCTGACCACCATTTTGAGCTTTACCACCTAATGGCTGCTGTGTAACTAATGAATATGGGCCAACACTACGAGCATGCAATTTATCATCAACCATGTGAGCTAATTTAATCATGTACATAACACCAACAGAAATCTTAGAATCAAAATACTCACCTGTACGACCATCAATGACAGGTTGCTTACCATCACTAGGCATGCCAGCTTCAGCCATAATATCTTCCAAGTCTTTAGCACTGATACCATCAAAAGCTGGAGTAGCAAAATATTGATTCATTTCTCTTGCAGCATAACCCAAATGCATTTCCATTACTTGCCCAATATTCATACGAGATGGAATACCTAATGGATTCAACATAATATCTAATGGCGTACCATCTTCTAAATGAGGCATATCTTCAATTGGTAAAATTTTAGAAATAACACCTTTATTACCATGTCTACCTGACATTTTGTCGCCTTCAGAAATCTTACGTTTTTGTACAATATATACTTTAACAACTTTATTAACACCTGGCTGCAAATCGTCATTTTTTTCGTCTTTCTTTCTTTCAAAGACTTTAATATCATGAACAATACCAGCTCCACCATGAGGAACACGTAAGGAATTATCTTTAACTTCTCTTGATTTTTCACCAAATATAGCTAATAATAGTTTTTCTTCAGCTGATAATTCTGCTTGTCCTTTTGGCGTTACTTTACCTACAAGAATATCACCTTCCTTAACTTCAGCACCTATCATAATGATACCTTCACTATTTAAATACTTACGAGCTTCTTCTCCAACATTAGGAATATCTCTAGTAATTTCTTCAGGTCCTAATTTTGTATCACGACATTCAATACTATATTCCTCAATATGAATAGATGTATAAACATCTTCTTTTACTAATCTTTCTGACATAATAACAGCATCTTCATAATTGTAACCATTCCATGTCATGAATCCTACTAAAACATTTTGTCCAAGAGCTAATTCGCCCTGTTCCATAGATGGCCCATCAGCCAATATTTCACCCTTAACAACTTTATCTTCAACCTTAACGATAGGCTTATGATTAATACATGTACCAGCATTTGAAATAGCAAACTTTGTAAGCTTGTAACGATGTTCGCCATTATCTTCCTGTACAATTATCTTTTTAGCATCAACATATTTAACAACACCATCAGCTTTGGCAACAACTGCAGCACCAGAGTCTCTAGCAGCTTGATATTCCATACCTGTTCCAACATAAGGAGTATGTGGATTAAGAAGTGGTACGGCCTGACGTTGCATGTTGGCTCCCATTAAGGCACGAGTTGCATCATCATTTTCCAAAAATGGAATACAAGAAGTAGCAACTGAAACAATCTGCTTTGGTGAAATATCTATAAAATCAACTTCTTCAGGTTTAGCCATAATATTTTCACCTAAATGTCGAGCAATAACTTGTTCATCTAAAATTTCACCATTTGGTCCCATTGTCACTTTAGCTTGTGCAATAACATAATTTTTTTCTTCATCTGCTGTTAAATAACGAATATCATTTTCATCAATAACTGTATTATTGACTTTACGATATGGTGTTTCTATAAAACCATATTTATTGATTTTAGCATATGATGCTAATGTTGAAATCAAACCAATGTTTGAACCTTCAGGAGTTTCAATCGGACATATACGACCATAGTGAGAAGCATGCACATCACGGACTTCATAACCTGCACGATCTCTAGAAAGACCCCCAGGACCTAACGCTGATAAACGACGTTTGTTTGTTAATTCAGCTAATGGATTAATTTGATCCATAAATTGTGATAATTGTGAAGAAGAGAAAAACTCCTTCATAGCAGCTGTTAATGGCTTGATATTGGTAAGAGAGGCTGGTGTCACATTATCTGTTTCAGTTAAAGACATTCTTTCTTTAACCACACGTTCCATTCTTGTTAAACCAATTCTAAATTGATTTTGAATCAATTCACCCACTGATCTTACACGTCTATTTCCTAAATGATCAATATCATCCAATAAACCAATACGACTCATTAAGCTGACTCTATCATCATTTGCCAAATCTAACGAATCATAAATATCAACTAAATTTAATACATATGAATAGGCTGCAAGCATATCAGAAATTGTAATATATTTACAATCCAATGATAAATCCGTACCAATAACACGCATCTTTTTAGCTTTTGTCTCATTTGTATACACTTCTAATACCTGGATACGTGCTGTAGATCTCATATATTCATTTGTTTGTACTTCTTTAACATGAGCACCTGCTTTGAAGATTGGTTCTAATTGATCAACTTTATCCTTTGTTAATAAAGTTCCTTCTTTCATAACTACATTACCATCAACATCCACAACATCCTGAGCTAAAATACGATTAGTAATACGGTCTAATAAGCTTAATTTTTTCCCTAGCTTAAAACGTCCAGCACGTGCCAAATCATAACGTTTTGGATCAAAAAATCTTGTATACAAAAGGTTATTAGCGCCTTCTAATGTAGCAGGTTCTCCAGGTCTCAATTTATTATAAATTTCAATAAGTGCACTATCAGTATCAATGGTATTATCTTTTTCAAAAGTATTTCTTAAGAATTGATGTTCACCAAACAAATCTATAATATCATCATTGCTGCTTATACCTAATGCACGAAGCAGAACAGTTCCTGGAATTTTACGTGTACGGTCAATACGTACATTTAAGATATCTTTGGCATCATTTTCAAATTCTAACCATGTTCCTCTTGAAGGAATCATACTTCCAGTAAAGACAATCTTGCCACTCTTATCAACCATAGTATCAAAATAAGCACCAGGCGAACGTACTAACTGCGAGACAATAACACGTTCTGCACCATTAATAACAAACGTCCCAGAATCTGTCATTAACGGAAAATCACCCATAAATACTTCATTTTCTTTAATTTCTCCAGTTCCATTATTGACAAGACGAAGGGTAGTTCTAATTGGTGCTGAATAATTCACATCACGTTCCTTAGCCTCATCAATTGAGTATTTCGGCTGATCAAAATAACAATCAACAAATTCCAAAGTTAAAGCTCCATTATGAGAAGTAATAGGAAAAATATCATTATATACTTCTTTAATACCTTCTTCTTTAAACCATTTGTAAGAATTTGTTTGGATTTCTACTAAATTTGGTAGTTCCAAAGAACCACTTATTCTCGAATAATTACGACGATTAATACGACTTTTTGCTTGAGTTACATTCTTGTCCAAGCCCGCTTCACTCCTTATCAATTATCTCTATCATTCTAAAAGCACGTCAAAAAACACTGCCTTCTGTACATGATTAGGCATTTTATTATATTAGCATAGTGCTAACAGCTTGTCAATACCCAATTTTTCAAAAAACAGCGTCATTTTATTGGCCCGTATTGTAAAATGAAACTGGAATTAAGGGAGGGCTGATTTGGAGGGCAGCC
>JAJQDJ010000320.1 GCA_021202205.1 Erysipelotrichaceae bacterium | reverse complement strand
CTTCTCATTTTTGAGAAGGGGAATGTCACCAAATCTTAACTTAATGACATTGACATTATATATGCTTTTTATATTAATATTCATAATTTCTGCAATTTCCTTTTCACTATATCCTTCTTGTAAATACATCATTACATCTTTTTCAATTTGTGATGCTAATTTATCAATAGCTGTGTAATATTGTGTTGAAGCTTCCTTAACAGCTAAAACTTTTTCTGGATGACAATAAGATTTAGGGTCAGCTATAATATCATCAAATCTTAATTTTTTTTCATCATCAATCCAATTATTTAAAGAAGGATAGCTTTCTTTCTTATTGACTTTTACTTTTAATATAGAAACCATTTTTTTGACAATAGCCTGTTTTGCAAAATGTCTTAGAGAAGTTTGATAATCATCACGATAACTATCAAAAATATTACCAAGATACATCATAGCCATTTGTACATAATCATTATAATCTAATTCGTTATGGTGTGAAACAACAGGATAGATCCAGCGATACATTAAGCGATAATATCTTTTATACAACAAAACTTCTGCCTCTTCATAACCACAACGCATTAGATAAAGAAGTTCTTCATCACTGCCATAACTATCCATTATTTCACCTTCCTAACTAATCGGATGTCGAGAATTATACACCTGATACAAAATAATTGCTGTTGCTACCGAAGCATTCAACGATGTCACATGACCTGTCATCGGTAAAACGACATTGATATCACATTTTGATTTAACTAGACGAGAAATACCAAAACCTTCAGAACCTATTACAATACATAATGGCATATTATAGTCTATCATACGATAATCCTGTGATTCATGAAGATCACAACCAACAATCCAGTAACCTTTCTTTTTTAATTCTTCCAAGGTTCTCGATAAGTTTGTTACTTGGGCAACCTTGACGTAATCAATAGCACCCGTTGACACTTTAGCAACTGTCGGCGTCAAGCCAACACTGCGATTCTTACCTATAATGACACCATCCACTTCAATAGCATCACATGTTCGAAGTATTGCTCCTAAATTATGAGGATCTTCTAAACCATCAAGCATCAACAATAGTGGTTGTTTATCATCAGGAATACTATTAATGATTTCATCTATGCTAAAGTAATCATAACCTTCTACACATGCCATAATGCCTTGATGTACCCCGTTATTGGTTTTTTTATCTAAATATTTTTTATCAACATAGTGAATAGGAATTTTTTTTGAATTGGCATATTTAATAATCTTCTGATCATTGTTTGACTTTAATATATAGATTTCATAAACCTGTTTTTGACCTTTTAAAGACTCCATCACAGTATTTTTTCCATAAATGTATTGTTTCACTTGGTTTCTCCTACAAATTCTTTAAAATACTCAAATAATTCATCAATACGTTCCTTTTTACCTTCTAAATATAAATGACCAATCAAGCATTCAAATCCTGATGATTGATTGTGTTCTATAACATTAACATTCTTATTATGTCGTTTGACTTTGGCATTACGTCCACGTTTTTAGATAGCAATTTCTTCATCTGTTAATAAATTTTTTTCTAAAATATTATGCATAAAAGAAGCATGCGCCTTAGCACTAACATAGTTAATAGCTTCTTTAGCCAATGGATCGGGCATCAAAATATTCTTTTCTACAATCAAATATTCTCTAACATATACTTCAAATATTGCATCACCAAGATATGCGAGAGTCAAAGGATTAATGAGTTCTGGTTTCATAAAATACCTTTATCTTGTAGAACTGTTCTTAATTTATCTGCTTCAGTAAAATTCTTAGCTTGTTTATAGCTATTCCATTGGTTATATAAAGTAATATCATCTTTACTCAACACAACTGTATCATGAATAAAGCCCATAACATCTAACATTTTAATCAAAGTATTATACTCAAGCAATATTAAATCATTATCTTTATCTCGTACACGCATAACCTGATTTAATACTTTAACTTGATCGAGAATACGACTCAACGCTAAAGAAGTGTTCAGATCATCACTTAATGCGTCAACCATAGCGTCTACAACTTCTTTTTTATAATTCTGACCATCTAAATGATTCAATTGAATATATAAAGAAGCTTGTTTTAAAGTATTTTCAACTTTGGCAACCTCTTTTTTAACATTTTCTATAACTTCATCCGTCATATTCAAAGGATTGCGATAATGTGTTGAAAGCATCAACCATTTAAAAACATTGCATCCCAATTTCTCAATCGCATCCTTAGCCCACACAACATTACCTAATGATTTAGACATTTTCTCACCATTAATGTTAATCATTTGATTGTGCATCCAAGTATCAGCAATTGGATGATTATGATAAGCCATAGATTGAGCAATTTCATTTTCATGATGAGGGAATTTTAAATCTTGTCCTCCACCATGAATATCAATCTTACCATTTTCAAAAATATCATTAATCATAACAACGCATTCTGTATGCCATCCAGGCCTTCCTTTAGACCATGGGCTATCAAATTGAATACCTTCATCAGTTTTTTTCCATAAAGCAAAATCAGTTGGACTTTCTTTTTTAGCATTATCGCTATCTTCCAAACGATCAGAAGCATTATCAATTAAGTCTTCAACTTTAATTCCTGATAACATACCATATTCTTTAATTTTAGGTACTCTAAAATAAACATCACCATCAACTTCATAAGCAAAACCTTTTTTTACCAATGTATCAATAAAATCAATAATAGGTCCCATCGTTTCTGTAACACGAGGTGTATATGTTGGCATTTCTAAGTTAAGATTAGTACGAATTGCATTATATGCATTAATATATTTATCCGTTAATTCTTTTTCAGTAATACCTTCTTCTTTAGCTGCCTTAATGATTTTATCATCAACATCTGTAAAATTAGACACAAATGTAACCTCATTACCCAAATATTCAAATGTACGTCTCAACACATCAAAAACAATCATAGGACGTGTATTACCTATATGAGCATGGTTATAAACAGTTGGCCCACATACATAAATACTTACCTTTCCTTCTTCTATAGATTTAAATTCTTCTTTTTTATTCGTAAGGGTATTAAATACTTTCATTATTTTTCCTCCTCTTATTAAAAAAGCAAATGATAGAGACAATCCTCTTTACCATATGCTTACTTCTAACTTTTAACGCAAGTTAACGTTCTTTCTTTTAAAAAGACTCAAACAAGGGCATCCAAAATCATCCATTAAGCTTTTCCACCATTTAGCTCTCTCTATGAATTTCATAATTTTTTCATTCTTATTTATAATTTAATATACTATAAGAAATTCTTTAAGTTTAATCAAGTTTAATAATGTACTGTTAATGATTCTAAATACTGATTAATTTCCTCAATATTTTCATCATATACTGTTTCTGATGCTTGATAAGTTAATGCATATGTACATTCTGTTGTAAAGAATACAACATGTTCAAACTTCATACCTGATGAGCTGTATTTTCCATAAAACTTATAGCATTCTAAACCACTATCCAATGTTATACTACGATAGCTGACATCGGATGCACCCTCTTCTTCCAATTGCCCTTGATAAAGATCAGGCATATCTTCAATCAGATTATCAGTATCATCCATCAAAGAAAAATAAGTCATAATCTCATCATCATCAATAAAATGCACAGCATCGACATTGTCTGAAGATGTATCAATACTTAAACGATTAGGATAATAAAAAGAAGCTTGATCAGTGATTTCATAAAGTGTACCATCTTTTTCCAAAGAAACTGTTTTTGATTTATTCTCACATGCGAGCATCACAAAAAGCAAAATACAGATACATAATATTTTTAATTTTGACATCACGATCCCCTCCTTTTTTGTAGTATACTAAAGATTAAAAAGAAAATCAATGAAAAGCGAAAAGGATAGGTATGAAAACCTATCCTATCATCGCTAATCTAACAATGAATTGAAAACTCGTAAGTAGGCGTCTGCACTTTCTTCCCAGTCAAGTTTAGCATCCATTGCGCGATGTACTAAATCTTTCCAGCTATCTTTATCTTCATTATAAACTTTCAACGCATAATCAATTGTATTAAGCATTTCCTGTGCATTATAATTCTTAAAGCTAAATCCAGTACCTGTTTGTGCATATTCATCATATGCTTGAACACTATCTTTCAAACCACCAGTTTCTCTTACGATAGGGATTGTACCATAACGAAGAGACATCATTTGTGATAATCCACATGGTTCAAATAATGAAGGCATCAAGAGCATATCACATCCACCATAAATACGGCAAGATAAACCAAAGTCATATTTTAAATTTAATGAAATCTTTTGATTATGATATGCTGCAATTCCTTTTAGTGGTTCTTCATATTTCAAATCACCTGCACCAAGTACAATAACCTGAACATCACGTTGCATAAGTTCATCCATTTTTTCTAGAATAATGTCTAAACCTTTTTGCCATGTTAATCTTGTAACAATACCAATTAAAGGAACATCTGCTCTTACTGGTAAGCCACATTCTTCTTGTAAAGCAGCCTTATTAATTGGTTTCTTTTCTTCCACAGTATTAATATCAAAGTTTTCTACTAATTCTGGATCTTTCGCAGGATTAACAACATCTGGATCAATACCATTTAAGATACCATAAAGATCATGTCTACGCATATTCAAGATACTTTGTAAACCTTCTCCAAATTCATCTGTTAAAATTTCCTGAGCATATGTTGGAGAAACTGTTGTCACAACATCACTATAGAAAATTGCTGATTTCATCATATTAAGGCATCCATCATTACGGCAGTTACCATTATAATAGAGATAATTATCTAAACCAAATAAATCAGTCAAATAATTAGGATCACATTTACCTTGATAAGCAATATTATGAATTGTGAAAGTCACTTTAATACCTTGATAATATTCATAATAAGCATATCTTTCTTTATACAATGGTGCAATCATAGCTGCTTGCCAATCATGTAAAGAAATAATATCAGGTTTAATATCCAAATGAGAAATAATCTCTAAGACTGCAAAATCATAGAATGCAAATCTTTCTTCATCATCATCATAACCATATAATCCAGGTCTGCCAAAATATTGTTCATTATCAACAAAATAGAAAGTTACACCATCATATTCAGCTTTGAAAACACAACAATAGCTTCTTCTCCATCCGACCCAAATATAATAATTTGTTACATATTCTAATTGATCAGCCAATTTTAAATCTCTATACTTTGGTAAAACAACAATACATTCATGTCCTTTTTGTACTAAAGCTTTAGGAAGTGAACCAATAACATCAGCCAATCCACCAGATTTTATAAAAGGAGTTCCTTCACCAGCCGCAAATACTATTCTCATTATACGACATCCCCTTCTTTAACATAAAGTGGAGTTGCGCCACCAGCCAAGTTAATCTTCTTTTCAATGCTAGCATCTTTATCGATAATAACATTTTCAACCACTGCACCAGGAGCAACAACAGATCCATTTAGGATAATACAATTCTTAATAACTGCACCTTCACCAATGACAACATTACGTGCAATGATACTTCCTTCAACAGTACCATCAATAATAGCACCATTAGCAACGAATGATTTCTTTACATTAGCATTATCTTTGTATTTTGCAGGTGGTGTATCATTTGTGTTTGTAAAGATTGGCCAATTAGATTTGAAAACTTGAGTAGAAACTTCGAAATCTAACATTTCTAAGCTAACTTTATAATAAGCATCAAATGAATCAATAATTCTTGCAAAACCTTGATATTCATAAGCAGCGATATCTCTTTCGTCACATAAATATGCTAATGTTTCTTTTAAATCAAAGAACGAACTAATTTCTTTAGCATAATTAATTAAGTTTAATAATACTTTTGTATTAATAACATAAGTTTCTAAAGAAATGCTTCTATCTTTACGATTACCTTTATTTGTTTTAATAGCACTAACATGATTGCCATCTAATTCTAAGTAATCAGAACCAACAAATGTTTCATCTGCATTATCAATATTTTTATAAACAACTGTAATTTCAGCACCTGATTTAATATGAGCTTCAACAACATCAGCATAATTCATAGTTGTAATAATATGAGCTGGCGCAATAATAACATAATCAGCTTTTGATTTTTCTACAAATGCAGAGTTTTCAACCATATTATTAATGTCATGATTATACATTGGGCTGTTAGCATATTTTTCATTATATAATAATGAAACACCACCAGATTTAGAGTTAAAGTTCCAAGCATTACCATTACCCATATGTTTAAATAATGATCTTGGTTTTTCTTTAATTAAAACACCAACACTATCAACATTAGAATTAGATAAGTTAGATAATACAAAGTCAATAATTCCATAACGACCAAGGAAACTTACTGAAGCAACTGGTCTTTTTTCAGTTAAACCTCCTAAAGAAACATCAGGGTGTAAATTTACTAATCCAATAACTTTTGCCATTTCAATATCCTCCTATTACGCATTATCACTAACAAGCTCTACTTTTTTAGCTTCCTTGTTAGTTACGCTTCCTGCTTTAATAACAACATTTTCATCAACGATGGCTTTGTAAATTTCTGCACCCTCTTCAACAAGGACACCAGGCATTAATACAGAATCAACAACCTTAGCACCTTCACCAATTGATACATCATCAAATAATACAGAACCTGATACTTCACCGTTAACGATAGATCCTTGAGTAACAAGGGAATTCTTAACAGAAGCCTTATCACCAATGATTTGAGGTTTACTCAAAGTATCTTCAGTGTAAATCTTCCAATCTTTCTTAATATTATAAAGATCTAACTCTTTATCATCTAATAAATCCATATTAGCTTGCCATAAACTTTCAACAGTTCCAACATCTTTCCAATATCCAGCAAATTCATATGCATATAATTTCTTACCATCATTTAACATCATTGGAATGATATTCATACCAAAGTCATGTTTACTATTTTCATCAGCAGCATCATCAATTAAATATTTTCTTAAATCTTTATAAGTGAAAATATAGATACCCATAGAAGCTAATGTAGATTTAGGTTGAGCTGGTTTTTCCTCAAATTCATAAATTGTACCATCTGGATTAGTATTCATAATACCAAAACGAGTAGCTTCTTCTAAAGTAACATTTAATACTGCAACTGTTAATGCTGCACCTTTTTCCTTGTGAGCAGCTAACATAGCATCATAATCCATCTTATAGATGTGGTCACCTGATAAGATCAAAACATATTCTGGATCATATTGATCTAAGAAACTAATATTTTGATAGATGGCATCAGCAGTACCAGCATACCAAGTAGCTCCTACTTCTCCTCTTTCACGAGCTGGTAAAATAGCAGCTAATGAATTGTTACCATCAAGACCCCACTTAGAACCGGCACCTACGTATGTTCCAAGTAAGACAGATTCATACTGTGTTAACACACCAACTACATCAATTCCTGAGTTGGCACAATTGCTTAATGGAAAGTCAATAATTCTATACTTTCCTCCGAAGTGTACTGCAGGTTTAGCAACTTTAGCTGTTAAAGCTTCAAGACGCGTACCTCTTCCACCTGCTAAAATCATCGCAACAATTTCTTTTCCCATAATTTTTCCTCCTCGTATAATAAGTATAGTAAGATATATATCAGGTATATACATTACAGTGT
>JAJQDJ010000113.1 GCA_021202205.1 Erysipelotrichaceae bacterium | reverse complement strand
ATAAAAATTAAATTTTTTTCATCTTAATTCCACTTTCTGCTTGCAATTCGGGACACGGTGCAAATGAGGTTTTTAATTTTAATATTGCTTTTGCCTGATTGGAGGATTTCTTTACAAATAACAAATTGCTCGTCAACATCTATATGAAGTTGTTCACACAAAACCTCTAATTCACGACTCATCGTTACTTCAAAAATACCTTCAATAATAGCTTTATTACAATTTTTCTTAATAAGGGATACAGAAGCTCGATTACCGCATAATTGTAAAAGAGCGTCAATTATGATAGATTTTCCTGCACCAGTTTCACCAGTAAGTACACTCATTCCTTCATCAAAATCAAGATGCATCTTATCAATAATGACAAATGAAGAAATATATAAGCTTTTAATCATTTCATCACCCCTTTTCATAATGTTGATGAGCTTCATCAACAATCATTTCTATATCAATATCATGATCATGAGTTAAATCACTATCATTTTCAAATAAGCCCAAAAATTCAATATTACCAGAACCACCAGTAATTGGAGAATATGTTAAATTTTTTAATGCCATATGGTTATTATTAGCATAATTTATTACTTGTTTTATAACTTTATTATGAATAGCTTTATCATGAATTAATCCATGTTTACCGACTTCTTCTCTACCTGCTTCAAATTGTGGCTTAATCAATGCAACAATATAACCATATGGCTTTAAAACTGATGATAGTGGTGGAAAAATATGTTTTAAAGATATAAAAGAAACATCAATAGTAGCAAATTCTGGTTGACCATATTGAAACAATGAAGAATCAACATATCGAAAATTTGTTTGTTCAAAAACATGAACTCGAAAATCATTACGTATTTTCCAATCTAACTGATTAGTACCTACATCAATAGCATATACTTCTTTAATTCCATGCTGTAAAGCACAATCTGTAAATCCACCCGTTGAAGAACCAATATCAACCATAATTTGATTTTGAATATCAAGTTTAAAATAATCAATAGCTTTTTCAAGCTTTAACCCACCACGTGAAACATATCTCATTTTTTCCCCTTTAATAAATAAAGGAGTGTCTCGGCTTATTTTCATTCCAGGTTTATCTAAACGCTCATGATCATTATGAATAAGTCCAGCCATAATAGCTCGTTTGGCTTTTTCTCTTGACTCAAATAAACCCTGTTCAACACATAGAACGTCAACTCTTTCTTTCTTCATATTTCTCCTTAATTAATTGATATAAATCGTTAATATTAATATGCTCATAATCTAATAATGTTTCTATATCGCCCTGTGGTGTATAATGGTCATCTAGACCTATATAATCAATATCCATAACCATATGATTTTTAGAATAATAATGTGCAATTAAAGAGCCAAGTGATCCAGTCATTAAATCAGTTTCATATACAATCAATTTTTGTTTATCATGATATAATTCTATAAGCATTTGATTATCCATCGGTTTGATAAATCTAGCATTAATAAGATTAATTGAAAGATTTTTATCTTCAATCATTTGTCTAACCATATTAACTTTGATATCATAAGTAATAATAGTTATTGTATTACTGTCACTGTAAATGATTTTATCCCATGAACCTAATGTGATTTCCTGATTGATATCAACTTCTTCATCTTTTACAAGACTTTTAGGAAATCTTAAAATATATGGTTTATCAAAATGGTGAAAAACTGTATTAACCATACATTTGGCCTCATATGCATCACATGGAGTCATAATAACAATATTCGGTAAAGACGACAAAAAACCAATATCAAAAACACCGTGATGCGTGTCGCCATCTTCTCCAACCAAACCACTGTGATCAACTCCAATTAAACAAGGCAAATTCATTCTTGCTATATCATGATTAATTTGATCATATGCTCTTTGTAAAAACGATGAATAAATTGTAATATAAGGTTTTTTACCAGCGTTAGAAAGACCAGCTGCAAAAGTCATGGCATGTTCTTCTGCAATGCCAACATCAAAACAACGTTCAGGAAATTCATTAAAAACATCATTTAAACTGCTACCATAAGTCATTGCAGGTGTGATAACAACAATATCCTTATCAACATTCATAGTTTTTTGAATATAAGAAGCTATGACTGCACTCCATGATTTTAACATATGGTTTTCAGAATTTATAATACCAACATGATAATCAAAAGGAGCAACTCCATGATAGCGTCCTTCATGATCTTTTTCAGCCAAAGTATAACCTTTGCCCTTAATTGTATGAACATGAACTACTACACTATGATTCATCGATTTAGCCATATTGAAAGCTTCTATCAAATCATTAAAATCATGGCCATTAACAGGCCCAATATAATCCAATCCAAATTCACCAAAAATATTATCTTCGATTACATCTTCTTTAACATGATCTTTAATTTTTTTTGTTTGTCTATAAATAACATTTCCAATTTTTGTACGTCCTAAAAATTCTGTATAGTTATCACGAGCATGACGATATCTTGCAGACATACGAATTTTTGAAAAGAAATTACTCAAACCACCAACATTTTTCGAAATAGACATTTCATTATCATTCAATATTACAATAACCTTAGAATCAATAGAGCCAAGATAATTGAGAGCTTCAAAAGATTCCCCACTCATAATGGCAGCATCCCCAACAATACAGATAATTTCACCACTTTGATTGTTTAAATCACGTGCAATGGCCATTCCTGTCCCCGCTGATATAGCAGTAGAAGAATGACCTGCTTCCCAACAGTCATGAACACTTTCATAACGTTTTTGAAAACCACTTAAACCATTGAATTGACGTAAAGTTGAAAAATCCTTAGCACGCCCTGTCAATATTTTATGTATATAAGATTGATGTCCTACATCAAAAATCATTTTATCTTTTGGTGAATCAAAAACATAATGAAGAGCAATCGTTAATTCTACAATACCTAAATTACTAGAAAAATGTCCACCAGTTTTTGATACATTTTTGATAATAAATTGTCTAATTTCTTTTGATAAATCTACCAATTCATCTTGATTGAGATTTTTAATAAATTTTGGATTTTCAATCTTATCTAAATTCATTTAATTCACCCTTTTTAAAATAATTGTCAATAATTCTAATATAACACTATGATTAATACGCAAAGCATATATATTTTCATAACATTTTTTAAATAATAAATCAACTCTATTTTGTGAATCTTTAATACCAAGTAAACGAACATAAGTCGATTTATTATTATCTATATCACTACCTGTATTTTTACCAAGTGTTTCGCTATCACTCGTAACATCCAAAATATCATCCTGAATTTGAAAAGCTAATCCTAAATCAAAACCAATTTGACTCCAGATTTCGTAATCATTCTCATTAGCAATAAAAGCAGCCAATTGCATTCCAACCGCTATTAATTCACCAGTTTTATGCTTATGAATATCATTTAACTCTTCAATTGTAGCAGACCTGTTTTCAAAGTAAAGATCTTGCTGTTGACCATAAATCATACCATTTGCTCCACTTGCTTCAAATAATCTTGATAATATTTTTATTTTCAAACCATTATCAATAGGTACTTGCAAAACTGTATTCATAGCTTGATTTAACAAAGCATCTCCAGCTAAAATTGCAGTAGCCTCATCAAACTGTTTATGACAAGTAGGTCTACCTCTTCTTAAATCATCATTATCCATACCAGGCAAGTCATCATGAATTAAAGAATATGTATGAATCATTTCAATAGCACAAGCAATATCCAAATAAGGATGATAATCAATACTATAAGCTTTCAAAGTAGTAATAAATAGTAAAGGCCTAATTCTTTTTCCACCTGCTAATAACGAATATTTCATAGCATCTTTGACTTTACCTTCTTTTACTGATTCTAATAATTCAGCTAACCTTTGGTTAATTTCATGTTTTATTTGATCCATCTTTATTCCTCACCTTGAAAATCTTTTAATTGTCCATTTTCATATATTTGCGCAACTTGTGCTTGAATTGTTTTTAGTTTTTTATCACAATATTGAGACAATTGAATTCCTTCCTGAAATAATGAAATACTATCTTCTAATGGAATTTCATAAAACTTACTATCTATCTCATCATCTTTATTTAATAAAGATGATGATTTTATCATTGTATTTTGATGATGAATTAAAACATATCCTCGTTGCATAACCTTAAGTGGACTAAGAGCATCCAAGGAAATAATATTTTGCTGAAGAGTATTTTGCTTGTTTTTTAATAATTTTATAAAATTCTGTTGTAATAAATTAATATTATCATTAAGCAATTGACGATTATTCATTTCAAATATTTTGAGATAATGAGATAAATGATCAGATAAGTTCATTAATCTTAATATTTCATTTGAATAAAGGATTTCAGCATTCGTTAAATAATAACTTTTTTGTAATCTATCTAAACAAATTTTCTTAGAAATTAAATATTGATTCATACGATATATAAGTTGTTCATTCAATTGATTAATTTGTCGTGACATTTCCATTTTATCGGGAGTGGCCTTGATAGCTGCCGCTGTTGGTGTAACAGCACGATAATCACTCACAAAATCACAAATTGTAAAATCAGTTTCATGACCAATACCACTAATTATTGGAGTTTGACACGCATAAATGCAACGTGCCAAATCTTCTTCATTAAAATTCCATAAATCCTCTATTGAACCCCCACCACGTGCTATAATTATTGTATCAAATCCAATTTTATCAACAGACCTTAAAACCTCCACAATTTTTTTATAAGCCTCTTTACCTTGCACAGGTATAGGAAAAACAAAAACCCTAACTATGGGAAAACGCAAATGAATTGTACGTACAATATCTTGTACTGCTGCTCCTTGTTTTGCCGATAAAACTGCAATTGATTTAGGATATGATGGTATATCTTTTTTATGTGAAATATCAAATAATCCTTCTTGTTCGAGTTGTTTTTTTAACATTTCATATCGTTCATGTAACAGTCCGATACCATCTTTTTGCATAGACTGAACGTATAATTGATACTGACCTGAAGCTTCATATACTGATACATATCCATGAATTAATACTTGCATACCATTTTCTAATTGAAATTTTAGTTTTTTTGCAAAAGAAGCAAACATTATTGAATTAATTTTAGCATGTTCGTCTTTTAAGGTAAAATAAATATGACCACTAGGATGGGGTCTATAATTTGAAATCTCGCCCTTTATATAAATATTTTGTAAATTTACGTCTTGATCAAATTGATTTTTAATATAACGATTTAAAGCATAAACACTTAAATATTTCATTTAAATAACCTTACTTAAAACTCCGTTAATAAATTTATAAGCTTCGTCATCACAAAATTTTTTTGCATTTAATACAGCTTCATTAATTGCAACTTCTTTAGGTGTATCAAATTCTAACATCTCACAAGTAGCAATAAGTAATATAGATTTTTCCATCATACCTAATCTTTCAAATGTCCAACCTTTTTTTAAATGATTGTTAATCAAAAGAATATATGTTTCTTTATTATTGATGGTTGTTTCGACTAAGGATTTACAAAATTCAAAAGTTTTATCACTTTCCGAAATTTTTTCATCTTCTTTTATATACAAAACCAATTCATTGATTGATGCACTGACTAATAAATTTTGATATATAGCAATCGTTGCTTTTTCACGCGCAAGTCTACGATATGTTTTTCCCATTATTTTATTGCCTCCCATTTTTTCAATTATAACTATTTTAGCATAATTAAAATCAAAAAGAAACAGATGATAAAAAAAAGCACAAGATAAAACAATCTTGTGCTTTACCACTAACAGAAAAATGCTAAAAGGATATCGAATATAATCATTCCATATGCAGCATATTTTAATATTTTCTGGTGTTTTTCTTCATTTAAACTTTTTGCATATAATTGCACTATTAAACTAGCAATTAAAATACCAAAACATATAAATAACATTTAATCGTCCTCCAAATATTCAAATTTTGTAATTTCAAGAGATTCTAAGGTAATACTTAATTGAAATCCATAATTGTAATTTTCAGTTTTAATATAAGTAATGATATCGTAATAATCACCTATATTATCTACTGAACTTGATATTGAATAATGATCATTAGCATAAGCATCACTTAATAAAATACTATTTTCCATTTCGTCTAAATAATATCGTGTTATCATAATTTCTAAATTCTTTTGTTCCATTAAAATATCAATATAATGATAAAGTGTTGCATTTTGCTTAATTGTTGTTAATGAGACAGTTAAAGAAAAGGTAAAAATAATAAATGCTATAAGTGTAATTTGTAAAACTGAACCTTTTTTATTCAATTGTTTCTTGAATAGTTTCATCATTTGTTTCATCCTCTTCGTGTTCACTTTTCTCACGATAAAAACCAATTAAAAATGTATACTCTTTATTATCTCTTTCTACTGTCATATAAATCATCTCATTATTATTTGAAAAAGAAAGATTATCTATATTACTCAATAATATCTCAAAACCTGGTTTCTTTACCAAACGACCATTATCTAAAATCAATGTATTTTCTTGTTCATCGTAATCAATATAAGTATAATTATCACTTAAACTTACACAATAAGTTCCTAACGTATATTGACTTACTTGTTTTGCAGCTATATAAAGATCTTCATTATAATCTTGAACATTATATGTATGAGACATAATACGATACATACCAACAATACCACTAACAATCATCAAGGTGATACTTAGTGTTAATAAAACTTCTATTAAGGTAAAACCTGCTTGATGATTTCGTTTAAATCGTTTATATATATGAGATCATCTTCCTTTTGTATTAAGGATTCATATTTATTTTGAATAATATATTCTCGTTGATATAGTGTCGTAAATAATGTTGTATAAACCACTAGTACTGTAATAAAAATCTCAAATGCAAGTAAGCCTTCAATAAGAGTTGTACCTTTATTATTGAACATAGAAATATCCACTTCCTAATTGATAAATAAAACGATAACTTTTTTGATTAATCTTACATTTAATAGTTTTTGCTGTTTTGATATTTCCCTTATTATTGAATGTAAATTGATATGTTTCAAATGTTATTTCGTCTAACGTTAATTGATTATCATTATCTTCACTAGTATAACTTAAATTTGAATCACTTACATTAACAGTAACAGTATTCTTAGTTGTCATAGCGACAAGCTTAGCCTCATTTAAAAATTGTGAAGCTTCATTTAAAATAAAATCATCACTTACAGAGGGCATATGTAAATTTAAAGATAATGAAAACAATATACACATAATAAATAAGACAAATAGTGTTTCAATTAGTATAAACCCGTTTTTCTTAATTAACATAAGCTTGGCCATCACTGATATAAATACTTTTACCATTAGGGCAAGTCGCTTGACTATCAGTCAAGTATGGATATGTACCACTTGTTAAATCAGAAATACTAGTAGGTAATGTACCATTTTCAATTTCATATAATAAAATTTGTGAATTCACAACTTCTATTTGAGCTTCACAGCCCTTATTTTTAACAACGGTATTCTTACTTGTTACATTTGGTATGACAAGTAAAAGTATAACCAAAATAACAGATATACAGAAAATCATTTCAATAAGTGTAAAACCCTTTCCATTTTTCATAAACATTTCCTCCTTCATTAAATGGTAGTGTCAAAGCTTGTTATAATATATGGGCTTTTCACTACCTGTTCCTT
>JAJQDJ010000069.1 GCA_021202205.1 Erysipelotrichaceae bacterium | reverse complement strand
TTGCGCTATTTTCACTAATTAATTATTGAAATTGAAGTGCGAAACTTGAGTTAACCTATTGTATCATATTTTTTTCGTTAAGAAAACACATAATATTGAAAGAAAATCTTTTTTTATCAAATCATTTCTCCCAATTCACTAATATAACTTCTTTTTGCAGTTCCACCTTAAATTGATCAAAAACTGTTTTTTCTACTAACAATATAAGTTCAAGTATATCCTTCGCACTTGCATAACCATTATTCACTATAAAATTTGAATGTTTAGGAGATACCTGAGCTCCTCCAATTTCATATCCTCTTAAGCCACATTCATCAATATACTTCCATGCTGGTTTATCATCAGGATTTCTAAATACACTTCCCGCACTCGCAAAATTCCATGGTTGAGAAGCCATACGCTTTTCCTTTCTCTTATCTAGAACATGCATAATATCTTTAGGATCACGAGGTGACATCGTAAATGTAGCTTCTAACAATATCCAATCTTTGTGATCCTGTAATATTGAATGACGATATGAAAACTCCATTTCTTCTTTATTCAATGTTATCACTTCATACTTTTCATTGAGAATCAATGCGGATACAAAAACATCACTGATACAATATTTATAGGCACCAGCATTCATATAAATACCTCCGCCAATAGTACCAGGAATACCACCCATAAACTCAAAGCCACTTAAGCCAACCTTTGCAGCTTCATAAGCTAAATAAATCATACCTACTCCAGCATGAGCTTTTATAGTCAAGCCATTCATACTTACTTTTTTCAAATGCTTCATTAAAGAAAATATAACACCTTGATATTCTTTGTCAGAAAACAACAAATCTGACCCATTACCTATAACCATATATTTGATACTATGATCACGACAATATTGAATACCTCTTTTTAACCCTTCAATATCTTTTATATAGATAAAATATCTAGCTGGTCCTCCTACTTTAAAAGTTGTATGTTTATAAAGTGGTTCATTTTCTAAAATTTCGCCAATATTTAAATCAATTAAATCAAAATATATTTGATCAAAATTCATATTTACTTCCTTTCTAACGTTTTCAATATTTCCTGATATATATCCTGACAGGCATGTGGTTTTCCAAGTTCTCTTGCATTATGTTTAAGAGTTTGAAGCATCTTTTCATCACTCAATAAAAGATTAACTTCTTCCACAAAACTATCAGCATTCAAATCTTTTTCTAATATCCAATGAGCTGCCTGTTTATCTACAAGTTCCTTAGCATTGTATTCTTGATGATTGGCCACAACATAAGGACTTGGAATAATCAATGAAGCAGCTCCTAAAGCTGTAATCTCAGCTAAAGTTGTTGCTCCAGCACGACTCACAATCAAATCGCAACTAGAAATTAAGCTAGGCATATCATCAATATATGGAACCAAATGAATAGACTTATTCAAATCATTTAATTCTTCTTTCATAGAATCATAAAAATTCTTTCCCGTCACATATATAACATCATAATTTTCGTGTTGCATTTTTTTTAAGGCATCTTTCATAATTTCATTAACGGAAGAAGATCCTAAACTTCCCATCACAATCACAACAGTTTTTTTGTTTTTTTCAATCTGATACAAATCATGTATATCATGTAATTCTTTAGAAGAAACAACACTGGCACGAGGATTTCCAAGCAATACAGTTTTTTCTTCAGGAAAATTATGATAAGCTTTTTCATAACAACATACAATCTTATCAACACGCTTAATTAAAATCTTATTGGTTAACCCAATAATAGAATTCTGTTCATGAATCATCGTTGGTATATGCTTTTGACTAGCTGCCAAAACAATAGATGCACTTGGATAGCCTCCAAAACCAATAACAATATCAGGCTGAAATTCTTTTAGGATTTTTTTAGAAGCTCCTAAAGAATTCACAAATATAAGAGCATTTTTTAGTTTTTGTAAAGGATTACCAACCAATCCTTTCACTTTTAAGCCACGATAATGATAACCTAATTGTGGTACAACTTGTGACTCTAATCTATCGGTCGTACCTACAAAAAGGAACTGGGCATCCTTATCTTGAGTTTTTATATAATCAACAAGAGCCAGAGCAGGATACAGATGACCACCCGTTCCTCCAGCACTGACAATAATTTTCATTTGACAATCTTCCTTTCACCACGTTATGATACTATTATAACATACAAATATAAAAATGTTTCAAATAATCTTATAAATATCAAGAAAACTTTTTAGATTGCTTGATAACATTTAAGATTATACCGATACTGGCAAGTGTAATCGTTAAACTTTTTCCACCATAACTAATTAAAGGCAAGGTAATACCAGTAATGGGCAACAATCCTACGACAACACCCAAATTAATCAATGTTTGAACCCCTATCATCGATATGATTCCCAACATTAAAAAGCAACCAAATAAATCATTGGTATACGTACTCATTTTTAAAACAGTAGAAATCAATTGCCAGTAAAGGAAGATTAAAAAACCACCACCAACAAAACCAAACTCTTCACAAATAATAGCAAATATAAAATCTGTTTGAGGCTCAGGTAAATAAAAGTATTTTTGAATGCTATTATCAAAAACTACACCTAATAATCCACCTGGGCCAATTGCATACAAAGCTTGAATTGCCTGAAAGCCACTACCTAATGGATCACTGAAAGGATCCAAAAAAGAAAGTATACGTTCCATTCGATAACTGGCTGTTAAAATCATAAAAACGATTCCCGCTAAACCTAGTATTCCTAAAAATATAAAATATTTAAAAGGAAAAGGCGAAACAATAATCATAATCAAAATACTACAAGCCATAACAACACCACTACCAAAATCAGGTTGGAGCATAATGAGTGCAAATCCCAAACCCATAATCAATAATAGTCCTAAGCAATAACGTATTTTTTTCATTTTCAAATAATACTTATCCAAATAAGAAGCACTAAAAATAATGATCCCTAATTTAAACAATTCACTAGGTTGCAAGGCAAAGATACCTAAATTAAACCAACTGCGACTTCCTCCCCTAACAACACCAATACCTGGAATCAAAACTAATCCTAGCAAAATAAAACATACAACCAAAATAAGTTTGGCATATCTATAATAAATATGATAATCAATTTTAGAAATAATAAACACCATCAACATTCCTAAAAATGCAAATAAGCACTGTCGCTTAATATAATAATAACTATCATACTTATAATAAGCCCAAACATGTGAAGAACTATAGACACTTACCAGCCCAATTATCACAATCATTATAGTTATAATAATCATTCTTTTTGTCTTCATCTTCACCCCTCCACAAATTAATATATGATAAAAATAAAAAAACAGAATCATGATAGATCCTGTTATAAACAATTCACTATTTCTTTAAAAACACGGCCTCGCTGTTCATAGCCACTAAATTCATCAAATGAACTTGTAGAAGGCGACAATAAGACAATATCACCTTGTTGAGCAATTTCATGAGCTTTATGAATAGCTGCTTCCATATTATCAACAACATAGGTATTGTCGTGGTGCATATCTTGTGCAAAACGATCTTTGGCTGCACCAAAACAAATAAGTGATTGAATATGGTCATGATATGAAGCCATTTCACTTAAATCCAAGCCTTTTTCAAAACCACCCATAAGTAAGATAACTGGTTTATCAAAAGCTTTCAATGCAATAATGGCAGCATCAGTATTAGTCGCTTTAGAATCATTGTAATATTTCACACCATTGATTTCTTTCACAAATTCAATGCGATGCTCTACACCTGTAAAACGAGCTAAAGTGTCATGAATTTGCTCGATAGATACTCCAGATAAATAAGTTACCATAATAGCAATCATCATATTTTGAAGATTGTGTTTACCTACAATTTTAATTTCATTAAGATCAATGATATGTTGATTTTTAAAGTATATTGCATGATCTTTGAGCATACAATCAGCCTCATTTTCTAATGAAAAAGTAAGACACTGACCTTGAGGGGGATATCTATCTAAATATTGTTTGAGAGTAAGATCATCAATATTCTGTAAATAGTAATCATCTTCATTTTGATTCATATAGATATGAGTTTTAGAGGCATAATATTCATCAAGAGAAGCCATATAATCTAAATGATCTGGTGTTAAATTGATAATCGAAGCAATATGAGGATGAAATTTTTCTATATCCAACAATTGAAAATTAGACATTTCTAAAACAACATCATAATCACTATTATCTAACAAATGATCCTCTAAAACACATTTTGAATAAGGAATACCTACATTACCTGCCAAACATGTATGATGAGAAGCATCTTTTAATATTTGTTCAATCAAAGTCACAGTTGTTGTTTTACCATTGGTACCAGTAATAGCAATATAATTTTGCTTCTTAGCTACCTGATAAGCCAATTCAATTTCTGTATAAACAGGAATACCTCTTTCCTTCAATCTTAAAATAAATGGCTTATGATAATTGATTCCTGGATTTTTCACAACAAAATCAAAATCTCTTTCAAAAAGATCATCAGGATGTCCTCCTGTAATCATTTCAATACCTTGAGATACATATTCATCATAACAATCTATTTTTTCCCTTGGTGCATATTCATTAACAGTAATAGAAGCATGTAAATTTAATAACAATGCAACAGCAGCCTTGCCACTTCTTGCAAGGCCAAGCACCAATACTTTCTTACCTGTTAACATCTTACATAACTCCCATAACTAAGCCAACTATGCCACAAATAAAGCCTAGGAACCAGAAAGATATCACAACCTGTTGTTCACTCCAGCCTAACATCTCAAAATGATGATGGATTGGTGCCATCTTAAATACACGTTTACCCCTTGTCTTAAATGACACAACCTGGATAATAACAGATAACGTTTCCATAATAAACACACCACCAATAATAATAAACAATAACTCCTGAGATGTTAAAACCGCTAATGCAGCAAGCATGCCACCCAAAGCCAATGAACCTGTATCACCCATAAATATTTGTGCTGGATGATAATTGTAATACATAAAGCCAAGCAATGCTCCAACAATGGCCATAGCATAAATGGCTAATTCATAGTTTTTATGCATAATTGCAAAAATCACAAAAGCACTGGTTGCAATCATGGAAAGTCCTGTTGCAAGTCCATCCAACCCATCTGTTAAATTGACTGCATTGCTGCCACCTGTAAACATAAAATACACGAGTATAGGATAAAACCACCCCAAGTTCAAATCAATATGTACAAGTGGTATAGTGATAATGGTATCAAAATCTGGAATAAACTTTATAGCTAAAAAGTAAAATGCTATGGCTAAAATTGATTGCAATGCATATTTATAGATTGGTTTTAATCCTTCATTTGATTTTCTTACGACAATCAAATAATCATCTAAAAAACCAACCAAACCGAATCCCACAAATGCAAAAGTCAACAAATTGACATAAGGATTGGAAAAAGAAGAAATATTTAAGACATAGAAAACTATAACAGCACAAAGGATAAAGACAGCCCCACCCATTGTAGGTGTCCCACCCTTTGATTTATGAGATTGTAAGCCTTCTTCTCTTTCTACTTGTCCAAATTTTAACTTTTTTAAATATTGTATAGACTTAGGCATGACAACCATGACCAATATAAAAGCTACTATAAAATTAAGAACTATTTTAATAAATTCTATCATAAACTAACTCCTTCGATTCATTTTCCTCAACAATATAACATAAATCTTTTTTAATAACAATAGTCTTAATGCCCACTTATTTGTTTATATTCATTCTCCACATTACGATATAATTGATAAAATGGATAGACGACATTATTTTCTGTTAACATAGCCTTATAAGGTATATAAGGTATTTCTTTAACTTTAAATATTTCTAATAAAAGATCCAATTGCTTATCACTCATAAAAGCAAAGAATAAGAATGACTGATCGAGTCTATCAGGAATTTTGATTTCTGATGATGATTCATAACCATCAAGATGAAGTAAATATCCCATCGTTTCATTAACTTGATTATCAAATATTTCTCTTACTTTAATGTCTAATTGCGAAGCAATTTCTATAATATGCTCTTTCGTTGATAAGTCCAAATGATAATATAATATTGTTTCGTTCATAATAATCTCCTACTGATCTAAATCTCCTGTTTCTGTTTCAACTATCTCTCCTGCCATGATTTGGTCAATATAAGCTGTAGCCTTTTCAATTGAAGACTCATAAGCAATAACAACAGAAGCGTTCAACCCACCTAATGAATAACAAGGCATCGTTGCAGAATCACCAATAATTTGATACGATTGAATATCCCAAGAAATTAATTCAGATAGTTCT
Source organism: Erysipelotrichaceae bacterium (assembly GCA_021202205.1). Classification (GTDB taxonomy): domain Bacteria; phylum Bacillota_I; class Bacilli_A; order Erysipelotrichales; family Coprobacillaceae; genus JAJQDJ01. Next base: position 1,392 of record JAJQDJ010000069.1, on the reverse strand, counting down.
AATTGTACTAATGAATTAATTTCAGATGTCGACATATTTGTTTCGATACTCTTGCTGACAGCCTCAAAAAACAGAAGCATAAGATACCAATATACTTGGTGAACATACTTTCTTAATAATGGCACTTAACATACGTTGCTGGTTTCTATTACGCGCAAAATCACCATCTAAGAATGATTTTCTTTCACGCACAAAAGCAAGCGCCTGCTTAGCATTAAGCGTATTTTCACCTTCAACAATGTCATAGTTACCAATATATGTTGTAAAAGCTGTTGGTGAGTAAACTGTAATACCACCTAAAGCATCAACAATATCCATGAAAGATGTAAAATTCAATTTAACATAATAGTTAATTTCTTCTGAAATGATATCCTGTAAAGTATTAATACTTTCTTGAATACCATAATAACCTGAATGCGTAAACTTGTCATATTCACCATTCGTATGTAATGGATAATATGTATCTCTAGGAATACTTATCATTAATATTTGATGTGTATTAGGATTCACGGCAACCAACATATTCACATCACTACGTGAAACACTGGATAAATCTCCATATTCATCATTACCACTTATATAAACCAAAAATGGAGTCGAAGTAACATCAACACTATTAGCACTTGCTGTCACCTCTTCTAAGATAATTTGATAAACAACACGTGTATCATCACTAAAAGTACTTTGATAATCTTCTACTAAACTACGAAATGATTCATCCAACAACAAGGCATCAATTTCACAATCATAAAAATCTCCAATAATCGTTTCAAAATCACTGTAGCTACTATAACTAACATCAGCAATTTCTTCATTGATAGTCATAATAGCTGTATGCATATTTTCTGTATTCACACTTGAAACATATCCTAATGTATGATTAGATATCATATTTTCATTTTTGATTTCAGAATCTTCTAAAACAACTATTGATATCGCCCTTGTTTGAAATTCACTACTCGTCATCAAATCAAAAGCTTCACCCCATTTATAAATATAAAAACTCCCTATTAGCATAGCACAGCTTAATAATACACTAATAATTTGCATAAACAACGACTTCTTGCTTGGTGCTTTTTTAAAAATAATTAATGCACTGATTATTGCTAATAAAAATAAAACGACACAAGCAATTATTAAGTAATTGTCTGGAAAAATATCAATCAAGTATGCTGTCCCAATAAGTAAGAGAGAAGTGACAATTTGTATTATAAATACGATAATTCTTAATATTTTATTGCCAAATAACCTCATATTTCCACATCCTTTATGTAAGATTACCATATCCACTTTTATTTTGCAATGCTTGATTTTATATTCTCTAACATGTAAAATGAACCCGTATTGTAAAAGGAAACTGGAATTAAGGGAGGGCTGATTTGGAGGGCAGCC
>JAJQDJ010000088.1 GCA_021202205.1 Erysipelotrichaceae bacterium | reverse complement strand
TCCATGTTTTTATATTAATGATGCCATTTTTGAAGTGCGAAACTTGAGTTAATTATAATAAATAATGATTAATTTATCAACTAGTTATAACTTTAAGTTATAATATTATATCAAATATATATTTCTCAAAACTCTCAAGATTATTTATACTACATGTGAGGAGGAGAATTATGGATACTATAAAAATGAAATTATCAAAATTGACATCTATTGATTTATCAAAAGGAAAACCACTACAAACAATTATGACATTTGCAATTCCCTTATTGATTGCTAATATATTTCAAATGCTTTATACAACTGTTGATACCATGGTTGTAGGAAAATGTGTTAGCTCTATAGCTTTAGCTGCTGTAGGTGCAGCTACTCCTGTTATTGACTTATTATTAGGACTTGATATTGGTTTAGCTAATGGATTATCAATTGTGATTGCCCAAAAGATTGGATCAGGTAATACAAAAGAAACAAGAAAAACAATTATCAATGGTTTTTATCTAACAACGTTTATTGCTGTATTAGTTATGATTTTAGGATTGTTATTTAATCGAACATTATTTCATTTAATTAATGTTTCCGATGAACTCATGTCAGGTGCAATAAGCTATACAACAGTTATTTTTATTGGTACTCTTTTTGCAGCTTACTATAATTATGAATCTGCTATTCTTAATGTTGTTTTAGATTTATTCCTTGTTGTAGTATTTCATTTAGGAATAGCTGGTGTTGCTTTGGCAACTATTATTGCTCAATTAATATGCTGTGCTCTATGTTTTCTCTATATGAAAAATAGTCTTGGTATGTTAAGCTTTGAAAAAGATGAAATACGTTTTAGTTTTAATCTTATCGCAGAACAAACCAAAATTGCTTTGCCAATGGCTTTCTTCCAATCATTACTCGCTATTAGTTTCCTGGTTGTGCAATCAGCACTGAATACTTTAGGAAGTGATGAAGTGGCTGCATATACAGCTGCATATAAGATGGATAGCCTTATGATGCAAGTATTATCAGCATTTGGTACAGCAGTTTCCACTTTTACAGCCCAAAATTATGGAAACAAATCATATGATCGTATTAAATTAGGTGCTAATTCTATGTTAAAAGTGACTATAACGTTAAGTATCATTGTAACTATTCTAGCACAATTATTGAATCAACAATTTATGAGTTTGTTTGTATCTGCTAATGAATCATACATTATTCAATTGGGTACACAATATATTTCATTTACATCTTGTTTCTATTTTATATTAGGTATTAATTTTATTGTCCGTTTTGTTTTGGTTGGAATTGGGGAATCTTCTATTCCATTAGGCGTTGGTATATTAGAAATTATTGTAAGATTTTTAGGAACATATTTGTTAATCTATCCATTAGATTTTACAGGTATGATTTATATTAATCCACTTTGTTGGGGAACATCAACATTCCTTATTATATGCATTTATCCTTATCTATTAAAGAAGGCCTTCAATAGATAAGGTTTTTATTAGAAATCATAATATTTTTAAGCAAAATTTAGGAAATTAAAAAATTATTAAATTAATTTAAAATTATTATTGCAAATAAGAAAAAATTATTATATACTTATACCAACTTAAAAGCAAAGACGAGGAGAGTAGTCCTTGACAGATGTTTAAAGCGAGTTAGTGATGGTGAAAGTCTAACAACGGAGTCATTGTATGAAGAACACCTCTGAGCTGTCTACCGAAAGGCAACAAGTAGGCTAGAACGTCTTCAGCCATGTTACGGCTGGCGGGTATCGAGTACTCTTTGAAGTATTTTCCGTACCATGTAACTCAATACGTTAGGTTATATTGGTCTGATACTCGCTTTATGTTATGCGAGTTTTTATTTTTTAAGGGGGAAGAATTTTATGTGTGGGTTTTTAACAGTTGGTAGTGAAGAATTTTCACTAGAAGTGTTTGATGAAGCTTTAAGTGCGGTTCATGGTAGAGGACCAGATCAATGTGGATATACTTATGGATTAGGTAAGACTTGGGGATTTAATAGATTGGCTATTATGGACTTAACAAGTGACGGTATGCAAGCGTTCCAATATAGAGGTTGTATGTTGGTATGTAATGGGGAGATATATAACTACCCTGCATTAAAAAAGAATTTGAAAGATGATTATAAATGTTATAGTGGTAGTGATTGTGAAGTATTGATTCCTTTATATTTGAAGTATGGTATTGATGTGATGAGTCGTATGTTGGATGGTGAGTTTGCATTAGTTCTATATGATGCCATGAACAAGAAAATGGTAGCAGCTAGAGATCCAATGGGTATTCGTCCAATGTTTTACGGATATAGTAATGAAAAGAATGAAATATGTTTTGCTTCAGAAGCTAAAGCATTAATGAAGATATGTCATGATATTATGCCATTTCCACCTGGACATTATTATGATAATGGCGAGTTTGTTTGTTTTAATGATTTAAGTGATGTAAAATTGATTCATACAGATAGTATTGAAGAAATTGCCTATAACTTACGTACAAAGTTAGAAAAAGCAGTTGAAAAGAGATTACAATCTGATGCTCCTGTAGGTTATTTATTAAGTGGTGGCCTAGATTCATCATTAGTATGTGCCATTGCTCAAAGAATGCATGATAAGCCTATTCGTACTTTTGCGATTGGAATGGAAACTGATCCTATTGATTTAAAATATGCTAAACAAGTTGCTGATTATTTTGGTACTGATCATACAGAAGTTATTATGACTAAAGATGATGTATTAAGTAATCTAAGAAAAGTTATTAAAGCTTTAGAAACATGGGATATTACAACTATTCGTGCGAGTATGGGTATGTTTCTATTATGCCAATATATTCATGAGAATACTGATTTAAAAGTTATTTTAACTGGTGAAGTTTCTGACGAATTATTTGGTTATAAATATACAGATTTTGCACCTAGCCCTGAAGCATTCCAAAAAGAATCACAAAAACGTATTAAAGAATTATATATGTATGATGTTTTGAGAGCAGATAGATGTATTTCAGCTAATGCGTTAGAAGGCCGTGTTCCTTTTGCTGATATTGATTTTGTAGATTATGCTATGCGTATTGATCCTGCTAAGAAGATGAATACTTATGGTAAAGGTAAATATTTATTAAGACATGCTTTTGAAGGTTTAGATTATTTACCTGATGATATTCTATTTAGAGAAAAAGCTGCATTCTCTGATGCAGTTGGACATTCTATGGTTGATTATTTAAAAGAATATGCTGATAGCTTATATACAGATGAAGATGTTATAAATGCTAAAGATAAATATTCCTATTGTCCACCTTTTACAAAGGAATCACTATTATATCGTGATATCTTTGAAGAATATTATCCAGGACAAGCAAAATGGATTAAAGATTTCTGGATGCCTAATAAAGAATGGGAAGGCTGCGATGTTGATGATCCTAGTGCCCGTGTTCTTAAAAATTATGGTGATAGCGGAAAATAAGATGGTCAAATGGCCATCTTTTCATTTATCTTTTAAAATATCACAAAGAATTTGTGGCATAGCTTTTTCGCATATATTATATATTTCTTCTGGGGTTCGTTTCTTATCATCTAAAGTCCAAAAAGCTGTAGTTGTAATTGTTCCATTAAGATAAATTTCTAACACCAATCTTTCTAATGATGATAATTGGGATGTTCGTTTATCAATGATTTGGACATATTTTCCATATAATAACTTTAAAAATATAGAATGTTCGTCATTCATAATGTTTTTAAAAAAATCCTCATCTTTTTGACAATATTTTATAACATAAATACCTAATTCTTTATATGACATGACATTTTCAAATTGGAACATATCAATGCTTAACTTATTATGAAACAAATAGGTTAATAATGCATACTTACTTGGAAAATAGCGATAAAATGTTGCTTTACCTACATTTGCCTTTTCAATAATTTGGTTACATGTTAAACTTTCAAAAGAATTTTTCTTTAACAATTCATAAAGTGCATTCATTAATTCTACTTTAGCATGTTGACTCATATGTGACACCTCTTTTGCTTATTTTACATAATTTATTTTATGAATGGAACTCTTTTGATAATAAGTTCCATTTTTTAAAACAAAAATTAAAAATTTCTTTTTTTATATTTTATTTATGAATCATAATGTTAAAATATTCACATAATTAGTAATGGCCATTATAAAAATGAAAGGAAAATACTAAATGGGAAAATTAGAAGGTAAAATCGTTATTTTAACAGGCGCAGCTAGTGGCCTTGGCAAATTTGAAGCTATACGTATGGCTGAAGAAGGTGCTAATTTAACAATCTGTGATATTCAAGCAGAAAAGCTTGAAATTACAAAACAGTTATGCGAAGAAAGAGGCGCACAAGTGATTGCTTATCCTTGTGATGTTCGATCTTATGATAGTTTAAAAAACATGGTGGAAAAAACTGTTGAAAAGTTTGGGACAGTTGATGTTTTAGTGAACAATGTTCACTGTACCACATTAAAACCATTCATTGATATGGATATTGAGACATTTAAAAACGAACTTGAAATCTCTGCATTTTCAGCTTGGCATTTGATGCAATTATGCTTCCCTTATATGAAAAATAAACCAGGAGCTGGGGCATCAATTGTTAACTTTGGATCACGTTGGGGACAAGAAAGTCCAAAGATGAGTGCAACATATTCTGCAGTTAAGGAAGTTGTCCGTTCTCTAACTAGAACAGTTGCGAGAGAATGGGGAGAATACAATATTCGAGTCAATTGTATTTGTCCTGGTGGATTTACTGATAACGCTAAAAACGATATGGATAAACAACTACCAGAGATGCAAGCTTATGCTATGGAAGCTTTTAAAGACAATGTATTCCACAGAGCTGGAGATCCATATGAAGATGTTGCTCCTATATTAGTCTTTTTAGCCAGTGATGATAGTCATTGGATGTCAGGTCAAACTGTTAATGCTGATGGCGGAGGATGGATTACTGCCTAAACGAAAGGATTGGTTTCAACCAATCCTTTTCTTATACAATATCTAAATATGTTTTATGATTAGGTGCAGGAAATTCTTTATCAATCATAGCTAATTTCTCATCAGTTAATGTTATATTTAAAGCATTCGCATTTTCTAATACATGTTTAGTATTTCCACTTTTTACAATAGCTATAATATTTGGTTTCCTAATCACAAATGCCAACATAATTTGTGGTACAGTTGCTTGATGATTGGTAGCTATTTGATTGAGTACTTTGTTTTGATAAAGGTTATTTTTTAATTTTCCACCATGTGCAATCGGACAATAGGCCATGATAGTAATACCATGTTCTTCATGCCAAGGAATCAAGTCATACTCAATGCCTCTTGATGCAACATGATATAACACCTGATTGACTGCACAATGATTACCATTAGGAACATTCCATAACTCTTCCATATCATCTTTGTCAAAATTAGAAACACCCCAAGCTTTAATCATACCTCTATTTTTTAATTCTTCCATGCATTCTACCGTTTCTTTTAAAGGAACACTGCCACGCCAATGCAATAAATATAAATCCAAATAATTGGTATTTAATCTTTTAAGTGATTTTTCTAAGCTTATAAATATATGATTTCTACCAGCATTATGTGGATATACTTTTGAAACTAGATATAATGATTGTCTATCAAAATCTTTTATTGCATCACCTACTAATAATTCAGATAACCCTTCTCCATACATTTCAGCTGTATCTATAACATTCAATCCGTTTTGGATACCTGTTATAATGGCACCTTTTTCTTGTTGATAAGTATGTGAATTCTCACCCATATACCATGTTCCTTGCCCAATTTGTGGAAGTTCTTTATTATTAATTTTCATGTTTATCACCAGTATTATTCTTAAGCTTTCTATTAAGATTTGCAATAAAGTTATTTGTGGTTTGAGCTGTACGTTTCTTCGGACCTTTAAGTTGCGGTTTTTTATGTGAATGTCTTTGCTTAGCTGATTGATAACGAGAGTTGATATAAAAATCAATATTATCTTTTTCTAAAGTTTTACCTGAAATATGCATAACCTGAATATTTTTTGAAATTAACAATGATGCTAAACCATAATCCTGTGTAATAACCAAATCATCTTTTTGACTATCATTAAACAATTTCATATCAACACTATCATTACCTACTTCACAATATACCGTTTGAAAGTAATCATCATTCAATTGATGAGCATAATCAATATAAACAATCATAGGTATATCATATTTCTTAGCTAAATCCTTCATTAGTGCAATGTCAGGACATCCATCACCATCTACTAATAATCTCATATATATCCCATCAACAACAAAAACACAACTGCTACAATACCACCAATTAAACCTCCAATATGTCCTGTTTTAGATATATCTTTATTGATAAATGTATAAGCAAGATTAATCAATATAACATATAAACTACTCATAAGCCATGATAAATAAGGCCCTCCTACCAAAATACCCAAAGCTATCATAGCTCCAAAGAATCCATAGACAACACCACTTGCTCCTATCGTCAAAGTATAATAAGATGATTCATGCATTTGTGTCGATATATATGTTATAAGCATACTAATAATCATACTGATAACAATAAGATATAAATAACCTACAGTTCCTAATATATATTCAAAACTACTACCTAAAACATACATTGCATACATATTCATTAATAAATGAATAAAATCAATATGTATAAAATGACAAGTAATAAATCTCCAGTATTCATTATTTTCACTAATAGCAGGCATATAAAAGCCTCCTAAACGCATGGCTGAATCATATTTATCTTCATGACTGATAAAATTAATATAAGCCCAAACAACCACACATACAACTATATAAATATTAGTTATCAACAACACTCACCATCCTTGTCACTTCTGCTTTATTTCCAGCGCTATCACTAACACTATATACAATCTCATAATCACCAACAATATGAGTATTAACGATACCATCAACATCAATGCTACTCGTTATCCATCCGTCGGTTTCGTCATAAGCACTGACACCTTCCATTTCATCAAAAGTATCATTTAATTGAATAGTAACATCGTCCACACCATATATAATAGGTGGGGTCACATCATTTGATTTAACAGTAATCTTAACTCTTAATGATGTTGATTGATTTCCATGTTCATCTATAACAATAATACGTTCAACATGCGATCCACTTGTATAATAAGTTTTAGATTCACTTGTTTCCTGAGTATCCTCATCTATAAAATAAGCTGTTGTTTCAGAATTATCTTCAACATCAATAAGATCTGCTGCATAAATAGTTTCACCAATAGATATTTCCCATGTTACTTGTTTCAAAACTACTTTCGGTTGCACAGTATCAACAACAACAATTTCAAATGTTTCTACTTGTGAATAATAAGTAGCAGTCGCTGTATATGTTCCTACTTCATAAGAAACATTAGACAAATCTAAAACCACTTCAGCAAGTACAGAATCTGTAGCGTTGACATATTCACTAGCATCAGCAGGTATCGTTTCTCCATATTGAAAAGTAAATGTATTCCTTTTAAGTTTCATCGGTGAAATATGTGTCACTAAATAAATGAGTCCAAAATCTACAACCACAAATAAACTTAAGATAGTTAGAATAATTTTATTGTGCATAATTTCACCTCCTTGTAATACTAGGTAGTGTCAAAGTTTGTTATAATATATGGGCTTTTCACTACCTGTTCCTTTCCATTGAGGGCTGGGCT
>JAJQDJ010000003.1 GCA_021202205.1 Erysipelotrichaceae bacterium | reverse complement strand
CGTAAAGTCATTAACATATAATTTCTTAAAAATAAACTTAATGACATTGAGCTTAAGGCTCTTATTTTTTTAGAATTCAAATGAATGATTTTTAATGAATTATATTTATGGATAGTTTATAATAATATGTGTGTTATACACAGAAGGGAAAACAGACAAATGAAAAAAATTATAATGGCTTTATCAGTGTTTTTGTGCTTGATATTTGGGAGTGTACAAGTTAAGGCACAGGATAATAGTCTTGATGCAATGAATATCAATGTTTATATTGATAAAGAGGGTGATGCTCATATTATAGAAGTTTGGCATATGGATGTGTATGAAGGAACTGCAGTATACAAAGTTATGGAAAATATGGGTGATTCTAACATAACGCATTTAGAAGTTATGGATGAGGATGGTCTTGTTTATACTAATATTGGTGAATGGAATGTAGATGCTTCATTTGAGGAAAAGAGAGGTAAATGTGGCCTTGTTCAGGATGATGATTATTATGAAATATGTTTTGGTATTAGTGAATATGGTGAAAAGGTTTATACTTTTGAATATGATGTATCAAACTTTATCAAACAGTATAATGATTATCAAGGTTGTAAGTTTGCTTTTTTCTCAGAATTGAGTTTAGATGTTAATGAGGCTAAGGTTACTATTTCTTCTTATTTTGATTTGGATGAAGATAGTGCTTTTGTAGATACATTTGGATATGACTTTTGATGAGGGAAGTCTTATTTTACAGAGCGAAGATACAATCTATGAAGATGGTGGGATGCAGTTATTATTAGAGTTTAATGATAATTGTTTTGAAAATTTGAGTTATGTTGATGATAATTTAGATAATATTTTAGAAGAAATGTATAGTGACGAAGAAATACAACTGTTTGTTATAGGGATTTTTGGAATTATTGCTTTTATTGCTTTGGCTGCAGGAATTGAAATATATGGCTATTCATCTAAGAAAAAGAAGTTAGAAGCCTTTGTTTTTAGCGATCATTCTTTATTGACTGATGATAATTTAGAACCTTCTAAAAGTATACCTATAAAAGATCTTTATGAATTTTACTATTTAGCCAAAAAATTAGATCTTATTGAAGATGATAGTGGATTGTTAGAGGCTGTTATGATAAGATGTCTAAGTCATCAAAAGATTGATTATGATAATCAATCATACATTGATTTAGACCAAATGGTATGTGAAAACGCATTAGATAAAGAATTACTCATGTATCTTAGACAGGCATCTAAAGACAAATCACAACTTGGTGAAAAAGCATTTAAGAAATATTGTATGGAACACTACTATAACTTTGAAGATTGGTATGATCATGTTAATACTTATATGACTCATCAATATATCAATATGGGAAAATTATCTTATGAAGACTTGCATGATCGATTCTTATATATACATATTCATACAAAAAGAGAAGTTTTTGATCTAAATGTTAAAGAAGATATGAAGCAAGTATTAGCTTTAAATAAGTATTTAGAAACATGCTCTCAACAAGAATTATTAGCAATGGATGATCCATATTATTTAATTCTAAGAAGTGTTTTAGGATTAAACGATGATTTAAATGATTATGATGATTACTATTATATATATCATCTTCATGGTTTTGTTCATACGGGTGTACAGGCTCATCATGAGGCACAGTAGGCTCAAGTTCAATAGGTGGTTTTTCTGGTGGTGGAGGCGGCGGAACCCGTTAAAATAGAAGGAGGATTTATATGGAAACAGCAAAATTTTATAAAGTATCTTTAAAACAATTTCAACAAGGAATGGAAGATTTTAATTTTTCAAATGAAAAAATAAAAAATATCTATGATGATATTAAACTTCCTAAACGTGCAACCAAAGGTTCAGCAGGATATGATTTTTATACACCTATAGATATGATATTAAAACCAGGTGAAACGATTAAAATTCCAACAGGTATAAGATGTGAAATGAATGAAAGATGGGTATTAATGATATATCCAAGAAGTGGTTTAGGTTTTAAATATCGTTTACAATTAAATAATACGGTTGGCGTTATTGATAGTGATTATTATTATTCTGATAATGAAGGTCATATTTTTATTAAAATGACTAATGATACAAATGAAAATAAAACCTTAGAAGTCAAAAAAGGGGAAGGTATTGCTCAAGGTATCTTTGTTCAATATGGTATTGTAGAAGATGATGATACGACAGATATAAGAAATGGTGGTTTTGGTAGTACCACAAAATAAGATGGTATTATAAAGCATTTCCTAATATCAATACTACTTTTGTGAAATAATGAGAACCCATACCTCATACATTACAAGATATTGTGTGGTATATTATCATTTAAAAGATTATACAGTAACCTTAGACTCAATGGTTGTGAAAATTCTTTAAAAATATTGTTCAATTTCATGTGTATTATGAAAATATTCATCCTTTTTGTGATGGTAATGGTAGAACAGGAAGAATCATTCTTTTTAAAGAATGTTTAAAAATGGTATAATTCCACCGATCATTTCTAATGATAATAAAATGATATATAATCAAGCATTAAATAAAGCACAAAAATTATATGAGATTATTTATATATTTATGAAAAAAATACAAATCAAAAGTGATTTGTATTTTCGTTTATCCTAATAATTTTTCAACAATGACTAATTTAACACATAATGCTAATAATTTAGCTGCAGGTACAATTTCTTCAGGTGTTGGGAAAGATGGTGCAATTCTAATGTTAGAATCATTTGGATCCTTACCATATGGATAAGTTGCTCCGGCTCCTGTTAAAACCATGCCGGCTTCTTTACACTTTCCAACAATTTCTTTAGCTGTACCAGGCAAGGCATCTAATGAAATGAAATAACCACCTAATGGATGTGTCCAAGATGCTATATCTAATCCACCTAATTCTTCATCTAATACCTTCAACACTGCTTCAAACTTAGGTCTTAACATATCAGCCTGTTTCATCATATGCTCATTTAAATCATGTTGTTTAAAATATTCAACATGTCTTAATTGGTTAATTTTATCATGACCAATAGCTTGAATAGCCATGTGTTTTAAAACATCCTTTTTATTTTCAGGTGAAGTTGCCATAGCAGCAACACCTGCACCAGGTAATGTCACTTTACTTGTTGAACAGAATTCAAAAACCATATTTTCATTGCCTGCTTCCTTACATGCACTCATAATATCTTTGACATGATCTTGCTTATCAGCATATAAATGATGCACAATATAAGCATTATCCCAGAATAATCTAAAATCCTTAGCAGCTGGCTTTAAATGAGCAAATCTATCAACAACTTCATCACTATAAGTAATTCCACTAGGATTTGCATATTGAGGAACACACCAAATACCCTTGATACTTTCATCATTATTGACATATTCTTCAATCATATCCATATCTGGACCATCTTCATTTAAAGGGATATTAATCATTTCAATGCCAAAATGTTCTGTAATTGCAAAATGACGATCATAACCAGGAACTGGACATAAAAACTTCACTTTATCTAACTTACACCAAGGTGTATGACCTAAATAACCATGGGTATAGCCACGACTTACTTGATCAAACATGATTGTTAAACTGGCATTACCAAAAACAATAATATTTTCATCCTTTACCCCTAACATATCTGCAAAAAAAGCTTTGGCTTCTGGAATACCATCTAAAATACCATAATTACAATACTCAATCTTATCACCAAAATCATATTGACTATTAACAGCATCAAATACACCAAATGATAAACCTACTTGCTTATAATCTGGTTTCCCCCTTGCCATATTTAAGTTTAACTTCAAGTCTTTCATTTGTTGATACTGATTTGATAAATCTTCATGTAAAGAAACCAGTTCTTCATGACTTAACTCTTTATAAGATTTCAACATAACCCCTTCTTTCTTATTAATATTGAAAATATTTTAACCTTTCACTATAAAAAAAGCAATAAAAAGACGTGTTAAAAGCTCTTTATGAGTTGGGTCCTAGTACAAAAAATCAAATATACAATGAGTGTTTATAATCTCATTGATGAAAAAATTGATAGTTATGAATATGGTTATACAATTATTGATTTTGATGTCTTGTTAGAGCATATTTAATTGATTATCAAACAATATCCAAATACGATGACAATTGTCATATCATTACCTGGATTTGTAGATAAAGATGGTTATTTAAATGAGATGTGTCTTCATTATGGTTTAGAAAAATTAAGAGGAATATCTTTAACTCAGGAATTATCACAAAGATTTCATTGTGATGTGGTAGTTGATAATGATGTGAACGTTATGGCTTATGGTTATTATTATATGCATAAGGAATATGATACATTTGGTTTTCTTTATCAGCCTGATAAAGAATTGGCTGGTGGAGCTTATGTGTATCATGGTGAATTGATTAGAGGTAAACATGGGTTTTTAGGAGAAATAGGTTATTTAGCAAACTTAAATAGAACCCAACAATTACAAGATTTAGAAAATGATAACATTCATTCATTATTAGCTTATTTTATGCATACAATGCAGGTTATGTATGATCCTGATGCCATCATTATTTATTGTCCATTAATCAAAGATAAAAATATATCAAAATCTCTCTTGCTACAGAATCTTCCGCATGATTCACTACTATCTGATATAATCTTTATAGAAGATATTGATACTTACTTAGAATATGGTCTTATGAAACTCGTAAATACATTTAAAGGAGTAAAATATGGAAATTAAAAAGTATATTGATTTACACATGCATTCTTATTATAGTGATGATGGTGAATTTACACCTACACAACTTGTACAAATGTGCTATGACAAAGGTATAACTATTATGGCTATTGCTGATCATAATAGTGTTAAAGCTATTGATGAAGGAAAAGCAGCAGCTGAAAAGCTAGGTATAAAATATATACCGGCTGTAGAAATTGATTGCACTTATAATGGTATTAATTTACATGTTGTTGGTTATGGTATTGATCATCATCATGATGATTTTGTAAAGTTGGAAGAAAATGTCCTTAATCAGGAATTATCTTGTTCTTTAGAAAAGCTTAAATTGACGAATGAGTTAGGATTTAATGTGACTAAAGAAGATTTAGATCAATTATCAGATAATGGTGTTTATACTGGTGAAATGTTTGCCGAAGTATTATTGAATAAAGAAGAATATAACGGTAATGAATTATTAGAACCTTATCGTGCAGGTGGTTCAAGATCAGATAATCCTTATGTGAATTTTTATTGGGATTATTATGCTCAAGGTAAGCCTTGCTATACAGAGATTGTTTATCCTAGCTTAAAAGAAACTGTTGATTTAATTCATAGACATGGAGGAAAGGCAGTATTAGCTCATCCTGGTAATAATTTAAAAAATCGTTTTGAAGTCTTTGATGATATGATGAGTGATGTAAGATATGATGGCGTGGAATGTTTTAGTAGTTATCATAGTATAGACACTGTTAAGTATTTTTACAATAAAGGGCAAGAATACAACATTATGACAACTTGTGGTAGTGATTTCCATGGTAAAACAAAACCAGCTATTGAACTGGGAGGAGCCAATTGTATCATTGATGAAACTATCATCGAAGAACAATTAAAAGCAAATAAGTTAATTTAATATTTCGTTGCTTAAGAAACAAATGGATATATGATATTATAATGTTTATCAGATGACGGTGATATGATAAGCATTTTTGTATAGACATTTGTGTATATATAAAGACTAGCGATATATAATATAAAAATAAGAGTTAAGGGGGTAAAATTTGAAAAAAATTTAAATTTTACCCCCTTAACTGGAATAATTGCTATGAAAATGATATAGATAACGATAATATTATTTATATTAATTTAGATAAACGTCAGTTTAAAAACATCAAAACAGCAATACAATTAGAAAATATTATTGACGAATTATCTGTGGCAGATGGTATGAAATATTTATTTGTCGATGAAATTCAAAATGTTAAAGATTTTGAGGAAGTTATAAATGCATTTAGAGAAGATGGTGATTATTCTATTTTTATTACAGGTTCTAATTCATATTTGTTAAGTGGAGAACTTATTACAAAATTGACAGGACGATATATCGAATTTGAAATGTATACCTTAACTTTTGAAGAGTATATTGGTATGAAAGAATTCTATGGCAAAGCAATAAATGCTAATTCAACTCAAGAATTTGATCAGTATATTTATGATGGAGGTTTTCCTAAAGCGTTGCGATATGATACTATGGAAGATAAAAGAGGAGTTGCTTATCGTCATCAATAACATAAGATAGTCTTTTAAAAGGCTATCTTTTTTGCTACAATGATTTTAGGAGGAACGCAAATGTTAAGAATATTATTGTGTTGTGGTGGAGGGTTCTCTTCCAGTGCTATTACTGTGAGAATGCAAAATGAAATTAAGGAAAGAGGTTTAGAAGATCAATATAGTATTGATTTTTTTATCCTTTAGGTGTAGCAGGTGAAAAGTATGCTTTAGAAAAATCTTTTGATTATGATATTATAATCTGTTGTCCACATTTAACATTAGAAGTTAGCAGAATGATGAATTCAGGATTTGAATATAATATTCCTATTTATATCCTACCACCAAAAATGTATGGTATGATGGTATTGGACGAAATTATAGCTGATTGTGAAGATATTGTAAAAATGTACAAGGAAAATCCCGTGAATCCAGTCCATTTTCCTGGTGAAGAAAGAATAATGAAGGTTAAAAGAGATGTGGCTTATCGTCATGCTCATAATAAGGAAGGATGAAATAAGATGATTGCATGTATTGATATTGGTGGAACTTCTTTAAAGGTAGCAATCGCAAATAATGATGAATTGTTAGAAAAAGGGAAGTTACCTGTTAGAGAAAATTTTGAGTTGTTTGTAGAAGAAATAGTCAATTGGGTTTTGAAAATGAAAGAAAAATATGATATAGAAGGCTTGGCTTTTAGTGCTCCTGGTGCTGTTGATACATCAACAGGTATTATTGGTGGTGCAAGTGCTATTCCTTATATTCACGGACCGAATTTTAAGGAAATCTTTTCCAATAGATTAAATGTTAAAGTCAGTATTGAAAATGATGCCAATTGTGCCGCTTTAGCTGAAATTTATAGTGGAGCTGCTAAAGGATATCAAGATGTTTGTTTTGTAGTATGTGGTAGTGGTATCGGAGGAGCTGTTATTAAGGATGGCTTGGTTCATCATGGTAAGCATCTCCATGGTGGAGAATTTGGCTATACAATTGTTTGTGAAGAAAATGGAGATATGCCAATTCTTAGTGAAGTCGCATCAACTCGATCTATGGTAAGATATGTAGCTGATCAATTAGAAGGTGAATGGAATGGTGAAAAGGTTTTTGTAGAAGCAGAAAATGGCAATCAAATATGCATGGGTGCAATTGAAAGATTTTATCATTATTTAGCTTTAGGTATTTATAATATACAATATACCTATGATCCAGAATTGATAGTCATTGGTGGTGCTATATCACAAAGAGAAGATTTGTGTGATAATATTTCTAGACATTTAGATATGATTTTAAAAGAAGTTGGTATTGCGCATATTAAACCAGAAGTGGTAAGTTGTAAGTACTCTGGTGATGCCAATTTAATAGGTGCATTGGTGAATTATAGACAAGAAGTTTGAAAACCAAACTTCTTTTAATATTCCTCAAGTTTCGCACTTCAATTTCAATAATTAATTAGTGAAAATAGCGCAATTTAT
>JAJQDJ010000236.1 GCA_021202205.1 Erysipelotrichaceae bacterium | reverse complement strand
TGAATTTATTTAAAAATCTTTTAAATTTCTTCTTGACATTTTACCAGACGACTAGATATTTTTGCATGATAAAAATTTCGATAACGGTTCAGTTGTTTCATTATCTATTCGAATATTCATACAATCACATCCTTTCAAGACCTATGACATTATAACCTATTTCCCTTGAAGTTGCAATCATAAAAAATAAGGACAAATAAAATAAGAAAAGTTTGAAAACTTTTCTTATTTACTCATTTTTTTCAATATTTTTTGAGAAACATTAGAAATTTTACTTAATGGTTCACTCAACGATTGAAGTGTTTCGTTGACGTCATCTAATTGTTGATTTAAATGATCAACTTCATTTTTATATTCTTTAATTAATTTAATATTTTTTGTCATCTTTTCACGATAATCCAATAAGAATATCGTTAAAGCCACTAAAACAAAACCCAATAAAATATATACAAATATCATGTTTATCACCCACATGTATTATAACATATTTTTTGATATTATAAAACATCTTCTATTGTATCAACATGCTCTTCTTCCAATAAGTCTCTCACTTCATCACTATCTTCATTAAGGATAGAGAAAGCAATATTTGTAGCATGATCACCAATTCTTTCTAAAGATGCAACCAAATCAGGATAAAGCATCCCTTCCCTGGGTTTACTTAAACGACGTTTAATATCCCTTTGATAAGTTTTTTGTAATTTCTTTTCTTTCTGATCAACATCATCTTCAAGTTTCAAAATACGATTCAAATGCTCCATTGTTTTATGCGTAAACATATCAATACTCAAGCCGAATTCTTCATCAACTAAAGTTAATAATTCTTTAATATCTTCTTTATGACTTTCATCTAATTTATATTGCTTCCTATAACAAGTTTCCGTAATATTTCCAATTGTCTTAGCAATATCTCCTATACGTTCAATATCTGTAATAACCTGATACATTGGGCCAATCATTTCCGCATCTTCAGTAGGCAACATTGATTGATTAATACGATTCAAATATTCAAAAATTTCACGATTTAAAAATCTATATGATTTTCATTAGTATTAATTTCATCAAGCTTAGAAATATCTAAATTAAGCATTGAATTGACAGCTAAATTTAAATTATCCTTAGCAATACCGCCCATTCTTTCAATTTCATGAATACATTGTGGGATAGCAGTAGCAGGTGAATATTTTCTACGATTATCAATAAATTGTACGCTAAATTCAGTCTCTTCATCCTCACCAGGAATAATCCAGTAAGTTGCTTTAATAATCCATTTAGTAATTGGAAAACAAATAAGAATCTGGAAGCACTTAAAAATAGTATTTGCGTTAGCAACATTTCTTGACATTGTTGCATTTAAGGACTCTCCTGTAAGATTTTGTGATCCTGTAATAGCCATAATACCATATTTAATCTGTGGCATAAACAAAGCAAATAGAATGGCCATAACAACCGTACCTATAATATTGATCAACAAATGAATTAAAGCTGCACGTTTAGCATTCTTTTTCCCACCAATACATGCAAGTAAAGCTGAAATACAACAACCAATATTACATCCTAAGGTAATATAAAAACAAATCTCTAAGCTCAATAGCCCTTGTGAGGCTAAAACCATTATAACACCTACAGTCGCAGAAGAAGATTGTATAACAGCAGTAAATACCAATCCTATGAGCAATGCAATTATCGGATTTTTAAGAGAAGTTAAAGTATTAACTACAAACGCTGATTCCTTCATTGATTCCATAGAAGAAGACATTGTACCAAGACCTACAAACAAAATACCAAATTCTAGTATAATTTCCCCTGTTTTTTGCAAATTTGCACTCCTGCAGAACATAATCATAATAACCCCTGTTAATACAAACAAAGGTGCAATATCTGAAAGCTTAAAAGCCATCAATTGTCCTGTTATTGTTGTACCGATATTAGCCCCCATAATAATACCGATAGCTTCATTCAAGTTCATTAATCCAGCATTAATAAAGCTCACTACCAAAACAGTTGCAGCTGATGATGATTGAATGACAGCCGTAAAAGCTGCACCAACCGCAACACCTATTAATGTATTCTTAGTCATTTTTTCTAAGATAGAATGCATCTTAGCTCCAGCCACATTTGTTAGGAGTCACTCATCATCCTCATGCCGTATAGAAACAAACCCAACCCGCCAAGAAGCGAGAACACCATCGTTGTGCTCATGAATGATCCTCCTTTATTTACATAAGCTGATAATATTATACATGAAAACGTTTTAAAATCATAGAAGAAATTAACATTACTCTAACTAAATCTTAACATGTACTTAACATATAAGATGAAAAAAAGTATACAAAATGAAAAGACTTTGTTATAATACGTGCGAAAGATGGTGGTTTATTGAAATATCAATTACAAATTATAAATTATAAGCCCTATGAATATCAATTACTCCAAGAAAAATTAAATCAATTAGGAAATGATGGCTATTATTGCAATGATCTTGCATTTATATCTGTTTTCAAAAAAACTAATCATAAAGTTTATTATAAAATAGATTTTTTTAGTATGACAGGAAAAACAAGAAACGATAAAATGAATAGTCGTCAAAAACTTTTTGATAAATATTTGGATGAAAATTATCAACCTATTTATGCTAAAAAGGGAATGTATGTGTTTGTTGGTGATCACCTCATTAACACTGATTATATGCATAAATCAATACTTAATAAAAGTAAAAAAACAAAATATGAAGGATTATTCACAGCTGCTTTATTAGGTAGTGTCTTATTTGTTTATTTTTTGTCTATAAATTTGAGAATTAACGCTTTATTAAGCTATGGTATAGTATTCTTTTATCTTGGTCTCATTATGTTATGTATCATTTTCATGTTTCGTACATATTTTAATAAAGAGTATATAAAAAAATTAGATAAGCAGCTTCTATCTGACTATATAGATATGCCCCAAGAAAGAATTAAAACATTAAGAAAAATTTATTTAGTTTTAGTTATTATTTGTACATTATTTATTGGTGGTGGCTTAACAGAAGATTTTATTAATGGTAAAAGTTTTAATCAACAACAGCATGCATTTTTAACTTTATCAGATCTTAACATTGATACTTCTAGTGAATTAACAACCCAAAAGTATTCAGGTTTCATAGCTAAAAATTCATATATTTCTTTAGAAGTTGCTGATGAAGATCAAATTCTTTATATCAAAGAATATCAATTCAATCAAAGCAGTTTTGCTGACGAATATATCTATGAAGTCACAAGCGATGAAGAAGATTATCAAAGTGATAATAATGTGATATATGTCTATGAAGATAGTGAATTAAGTCTGTTACTTATTCGTAATGAAAACACCGTAACTTATGTATCATTTGGTTTTATCCCAACTGATGATCAAATTGCTACAACAATTGATTTTTATCAATAAAGGAATCTGAATTAATCAGATTCCTTATTTTATAATTGCAATATCTTCAATTGTTTTACGTTTTGGCATTTGTGGTTCAATATCACCATAACCCAAAGAAATAACACTAACAACACTTTGATCATCAGGTATATTAAAGACTTCTTTTAAAGCTTGACCATCTCTGATTCCCATAATTAATGTAGATAGGCCTAAATCAGTCGCTTTTAAGATTAAATTCATATTATGTAAACCACAATCATAATAACCCCATCCATTACCTACTTCGTTAGATGGTGTACCATCTTTGTTATAACCTGAACGATTTAATACAATTGTTGTAACTATTAACACAGGAGCATTTTTAACATTATTTTGATTAAATTCAGGTAAGCAATTGTAAACCTTCTCAATCATTTCTGGACTTTTCGCAACATAATAACGTGATACCTGAGAATTTTTCCATGATGGTGCCAATATTGCTGCTTCTAAGACCTTATTCAAATCCTCTTCAGAAACACTTTTAACTAAATATTTTCTAATACTTCTTCTACTTTCAATAACTTGTTGAAACTCCATTATCCTCACCTCTTAAAAATTATATCAAAAAGATTTTCAATTGTACAATAAAAGTGTGTCATAGACACACTTTATTTATTAGCTTCAACCATTAAGCTACAAATCTTATTAGAAAATTCAACAGGATCATCAATACTAAATCCTTCAATCAATAACGCTTGATCATATAAAATTGAAGCGTAATCCTTAATTTTTTCTGCATCCTTTTCAAAAACTGATTGTAAAGCAGTAAACAATTCATGATTTGGATTAATTTCCAAAATTCTGCCTGCTTTAACACCTTCACCATCAGGCATACAATTCATAACCTTTTCCATTTCAAATGAAACACCGTCACTAGAAACAAGACATACTGGATGAGATTTTAATCTAGAAGAAACTTTGACATCTTTGACTTGATCTTTTAGTGCTTCTTTTAATGTTTCAAGTAAATCTTTATTGTCTTCATTAACTTTTTCAAGTTCTTTCTTTTCATCCTCTGAATCAATATCTAAATCACCTTGATTAATATTTTTAAACGGTTTTTCTTTATAATCGCGCATCATTTGAATACAGAATTCGTCAACATCATCAATCATATATAAAATATCAAAACCTTTATCTTTAACCAACTCTACAGTAGGCAATTGATTAATCTTATCATATGACTCACCAGAAGCAAAGTAAATTTCTTTTTGATCTTCTTTCATACCTTCAACATATTCAGCTAATGTAATCATCTTTTCTTCTTTAGCACTATAATAAACCAATAAATCAGCTAATTTATCCTTTAACATACCATAGCTATTATAAATACCAAACTTTAATTGTAAACCAAAGTTCTTAAAGAATTCCTCATACTTTTCACGATCATTTTTAAGCATGTTCTCTAATTCTTTTTGAATACGTTTTTCAATTTTATCAGAAATAACTTTTAATTGACGATCATGCTGTAACATTTCTCTTGAAATATTTAATGATAAATCCTGCGAATCAACCAAACCTTTCACAAATCTAAAATGTTCTGGTACCAAATCACTACATTTATCCATAATAAATACGCCACGTGAATACAACTGTAAACCTTTTTCATAATCCTGTGAATAATAATTCATAGGTGTTTGTGAAGGAATATACAATAATGAATCATATGTAATCGTACCTTCTACACGATTATGCATAACACATAACGGATCACTATAATCACCAAATTTATCTTTATAGAATTCATTATATTCTTCATCAGTGATTTCTTTTTTTGGACGTTTCCATAAAGGTACCATAGAATTTAATGTACGATTTTCAATAACTTCTTCATATTCATCACTATCTTCTTTTTTCTTACTTGTTGTCATATCCATTTGAATTGGATAGTGAACATAATCAGAATATTTCTTAACTAATCTTTGAATTTCATATTCATCCAAATATTCATCGTAGTTTTCATAATCAGTATTATCTTTTAAATATAAGTTAATTCTTGTACCATTATTTGGATAATCAATTTCATTAATCGTATAACCATCACTTGTATCAGATTCCCAAATATAAGCTAGCGTATCACCATACTTTTTTGAAATAACCTCTACTTTTTGTGCTACCATAAAAGCAGAATAAAAACCAACACCAAATTGACCAATAATATCTACATCATCTTGCCCTTCTTCTAAGGCATTTTTAACTTCCAAAGAGCCACTATTAGCAATTGTTCCTAAATGTTCTTCTAATTCAGCAGCATTCATACCAATTCCTTGATCAATAATAGATAACATTCTATGATCTTTATTAATAACAATTTGAATTGATAAATCTTCTCTAGAAATTCCACTTATATTTTCAGTTAATGCCTTATAATATAATTTATCAGAAGCATCACTAGCATTAGAAATAATTTCTCTTAAGAAAATTTCCTTATGCGTATAAATAGAATTAATCATTAAATCTAATAATCTTTGTGACTCGGCTTTAAACTGTTTTTTTTCAGTCATGATATATTGCATCTCCTTTTTAGCACTCATAGTTCTTTTGTGCTAAAAGTATATTACTCCTTTTAATTAGCACTGTCAACCCATTTGTGCTAAAAAAGATAATTATGTTAGGAATTTCATAACATAATTATCTATCTTCGCTTTATTATTTTTAACTATCATAAACAAATCAAGTAATTGACATAGCATTTTCTATTCTACTAAAGCAGCTGTCCCAAAAGTTTTAATTAATTTATCTTTAATAAGCAAGCCGCCATCATTGGGAATCGTATATGTAGGTAAACGTTTTTCTTTAATTACACGTTTTAATCCCTCTTCTTGAATATCACTATGACAATAATGTACTTCTATTTCAAATCCCGAAACTAACCCTAAACCATTTTGATATTGATAAGTTGGATAATCATCATCAGGAGTAATATGATAATTATCTAATTGAATCATTGCTCCAGCACTTGCCCCAATAATAATTTTATTACTATTTCTTATTGTATCAGAAATATCAAAATCATTAAGTCTATCTAAATACTGATCAGGAAAACCACCTGTCAAAAAAATAATATCGCAATTTTGTATTTTAGACAAAGCAGATTGATGATTATCATAAAAATAATTAACATAATCAATATCATCAATATCATAATAATGAAATGCTGTGAATATTCCTTTTTCATGCATTTTACGACGTTTATCAAATACTTCATGATTTTTCATATCAGACTCATCAAAAGAAAACGGAATATAAAGCACCTTCATATCCTTATGAAGTAATGGTGTAATAGTATCTTTGGCCCATGTTTCATGAATATCATAAGAACTTAATAAAACATTAATCATAACAATGCGGCTCCTATTAAACCTGCATCATCAGAAAATTTAGCAGCCACATAATGTAAATATTCAGGTTTAATATAATATTTTTTAGCTTTTTCAAAAACCAATTTAACAAAATCAGGATTATAATTAGCAATACTGCCACCTACTACATAAATTTCAGGATCAATAACGCAACCTACATTAGCAATTCCCTTTGCTGCTACATCAGCAGTATGTTCAACAAGTTTAATCGCAGTTTCATCACCAGCATGATACAAATCAAACAATTCTTTTGCATTCATTGGTCTACCAAAGATTTCTTCAGCGATAATAGACAAACCATAACCACCACATTGATTATTTAAGCTTCCAGCATTAGCCCCTTTATGAGAGTGTTTATCTTCATTTACAATCATATTATAGATTTCACCAGCACAAGTACTAACACCATTAATAAGTTCATTCTTATACACATATGCTCCACCAAAACCAGTGGACATTGTAACATAAAAAACAGATTCATACCCTTTTCCAGCTCCCATTAAAGCCTCACCTAAGCCTGCTACATTAGCGTCATTGGACATCTTTGTAGGAATACCAGTTTCATTTTTAAAGAAATCAACAATATGGAAGTTATCCCATCCAATTAAATTTGGGGGATTCAAAATAACACCAGTATGAGCATCTAAAGGGCCAGGGCAACCAATACTTATACTTTTAATTTCTCCATTAAAATTTTTAATAAATTGAATCATTTCTGATAAGTTTTCAGCAGCGTTTTTACTTTTATCGTTTGGAGTTTTATAAACATCTACCATTTTCATATCAGCATCAAAAATAGCACATCTTAAATTTGTCCCACCAATATCAATTCCAACTCTATACATTTTCTTCCTCCTTAAAGTTTTCTTAACATTATTATAAATGACTCAAGTTTCGCACTTCAATTTCAATAATTAATTAGTGAAAATAGCGCAATTTA
>JAJQDJ010000168.1 GCA_021202205.1 Erysipelotrichaceae bacterium | reverse complement strand
TTAATGCCTTGACTCTCTTTTATTTAACTGTCCATTTTACAGGGTACATTTTAAAATGATATTGCTTTTATATTTCAGGATATTTATCTTTTTTGAACATATGTCATTGAAAGATAGTATTTCATTTTATGCAAAAATGGCAAATAAAGAAATAAATGATGATATGATTTATGAATATATGAATCGCTTATCTTTACATTTAGAGATCAATACTTATGTTAAAACTATGTCGATAGGTGAAAGACAAAGATTGACAATTTTATGTGCAATGATGAAAGATGCAAAGCTTTTTATCTTCGATGAACCTACAGCTTATCTAGACAATGAAAATAAGGAACTTGTTTATAAAATTATAGACTATTTATCAAAAAAGTTACATAAAATGGTATTAATAGCTAGTCATGATGATTTTATGATTCAAAGAGCAGACCGAATCTATAAAATAGAAGACCAACAATTAAATCTTATTAAAGATAGCTTCTATATTATTGAAAATAAAGGACAAGTTAAACAAACGATTTCTTATGTTCACGATTATTATCATAAAATCAAATCACAAACTCAATCTATTATCAATATTATGATAGCTATTGTTTTAGGTATCATTGTTGGATTGTTTTCATTTTCACTTATTTATAGTTATGATTATTATCATGGTTCACAGGACAAGCTTGTTAGCTTGTTAAATAACGAAATAAGATTAGTAAGAAGTGATGGAAAAACTTTAAAAACTAAAGATTATAATGCTGTTACTTATGATTTGATGAATCTTAATGTATATCAATACTATCAATGTGATGATATCATAGAAGTTAATAATCAAATATATGATGTAACAATTATTCCATATTATTCTTTTGAAAATTATGATAATAATCTCTATAAAGATTTTAATGAAGGTGATTGCTTTGTAAGCTATGAGCTTTATCGTGAAACAAACTGTCAGGAAGTTATATTGAATGGTATAACTCACAGTGTGAGAGGTGTTATATCACCAAGTAGTACAAATATCAATTGTATTTATATTAAAATAGATACATTTAATCAAATATATGATATTAGCTTATTGAATTTGGGTTATATTATTGTTCAATTAAAAAGTATGAATGATATAGAATATGTTGTAGAAAATTTATCGTCAGATTATGAAATTGTATCAGATATTGATATTTCAGCTAGAGTCAATATGATTAAAGATTTTAATCCGTTGTATCTAATAATATTTGAAATCATTATTATTTTGTCTTATTTTATCTATCATATTTATGTTTTATATGATAATAAGATAAGTATCATGTTATTAAAAGTATATGGTTTTAATAATAAACGTTTGTGTAAACTCAATTTTATAGATAAATGGAAGACATATGTTATGATGGTATTATTAGGTGCTATTATAGCAAATATATTGATGGTTATTTATGTTATTATAGATTATATATTGATTATCAACGGACTTATATTTCTTCATGTATTATTATTTATAATTATTGAATTTATCATATATTTTATATTTGTGTCTTATCATACACCAGTTATGTTGCTTAGAGGGAGAAAAAGAAGATGACTAGGCATCTTCTTTAAACAGTAGTATTAGTTCCGTTTGATTATCAGTTGTGTTAAGCTTTATTCCTTTGACAAAACTTTGTTTATATTTAGGAACAATGATTGTTTGATCATTTTTTGTAGTTATGAGTTTGAGAGTTAAATAAGATTGATGTTCATATAATTGGATATCAAAATGTTTGTTTTTCGTAGTATATTGAACAAATATATTGATACAATCACGTATAATTGTAAGAACTTCTCTCTCTTTTAAAAGGCAGTTATCCATGTTTTGGATGATTGTCTTTATATTATATCCTGATCTTTTTAGATAATGGATATAGTTTAAAATTAAATAATCAAAATAAATGTTTTCATTAGTGAATGTTAATGATGGTGTTTGATATTTATGAAGGTTTTTATCTACTAATTGCTTAATAGATTGAATATCATTGTTATTAGCTAGATTTTGGATACTTTTTAAAACATAAAACATATCATGTTTATCCTGTGATATTTGATAGGATAGTTTATTGATTTCTTTGTGGTTTCTTTCTAAATATTGGCTTTTAATGAGTTCCGTATTGATCAAAAGGTGATTTTGGTATTCATGTTGCATATTGAAAAAGAATACGATAAAAGATATAAAAACTATCATAAATAGGAATAATAAGCTATATATTTTGATTGTGCGATAATAATGGTAATAGATAAATTCATATAAGATGGAAAAAGCATTAAGGAAGGCGAAAGCAAATACGCTAAAAGAACACCAGTAAGGTGTATTATCAATATTATTAAGTTGAATACCAATTTTAGAGTGATATTTGAAATATAGATGCATCAAAAATATAAATAACACAGTAGATAATATAAACATTATTAAAATATAAGATGAACCATGTTCTCTTATATAATAAGGTTCGATTGATGAAAACAATGATATAATAACTAAAGAGATT
This sequence comes from Erysipelotrichaceae bacterium, assembly GCA_021202205.1. Classification (GTDB taxonomy): domain Bacteria; phylum Bacillota_I; class Bacilli_A; order Erysipelotrichales; family Coprobacillaceae; genus JAJQDJ01. The sequence goes on along the minus strand of JAJQDJ010000168.1, from coordinate 5,250 downwards.
GTCTTCACAAATGCTTGGAGTATCAATAATAGAGTAGGTATTATACAATATTTGATATTCCATTCTTTCATTGTCATTATATTGATGATAATGATTGTACATATTTGAAAGAATATTAGTAAGCTAGTGTTAAAGTAATAGTAATTGTACAAGTAGGATTCAAAAGAACAAAATAATGAAATAAAGATAATAGATATGTATTTTTTAGAAACTTTGAATAATTTGAAATTATATATTCCAATTACAAACATACTCAAAACAGGTAACATAATATCTACTTCGCTTATATGCAAGTATAACGTATCCAGGTAGCTCATTTTAGCAAGAACTCCTCATATTGTTTGATAAGATTTTGCTTATATATTCTACCTACATTAAATTCCTGATTGTCAACTAAAATCACTTTTGTAGTTTTAACTTCTTTAGCATAGTTAAAATTAATGACGACATTCTTTTGTATTTGAATAAAATTAATATTGTTGATTTGTTCCATAAATTTTTTAAGAGAAGAGACTATAGTATAATCATTATTAATTGTTTTGAGAAATAAATCATGCCCAATAACCATGATGAATTTTATATCGTTCATTTGAATACTTGTTTTTCTTCCATTTTGTTGGATAATAATTTTCTTATTGTTTTCTAATAAATGTTGTTTTAATTGAGATAAAACAGTGTTTAAATCATTATCATAATTGCTTTTTCTAATGAACTGAAAGATATTGTATGATAATGCAGAAAAAACAAATTCTTCATGATTTGATATAAATATGAGTATGGCTGTAGGGAAGTTACGCTGGACGTATTGTGCTAGATTAAGACCAGTATAGCTGGTATTTAAATCAATATCTAAAAAGATGACATCGATAACTTTAACGTCTAATATTTTTTCAAATGATTCATTCAAAATTGTTATGTTTAAATCATCAGTATTATTAAAATATGATTTTATATCTTTTTTCAATTTTTGTGAAAACAGTCTGTCATCATCGACAATATAAAAGTTCATTGTTTCACCTCATTTCTACTCAATTATAACCTAAATGAAAACGATTATCAAATAAGCAGGTTTTCCTGCTTATTTGATAATCTCATTAAGTAAATGTACTGAAGCCATAGCATCAACAGTATAATAATCAGCTCCAATATCTTGAGCAATATCTTCTGTAAGGACGGCACCACCTACCCAAATAGGGACTTGACAGTTCGCTTCGTGTAAGGCTTCAATCGTACGTTTCATGTTCACAACTGTGGTTGTCATTAATGCACTTAAGCCAATAGCTTTGGGTTGATATTTTTCATAAGCTTTCACAACATCTTCAACCTTAACATCCTTACCTAAATCGATCATTTCATAGCCATAGCTTTCTAGGACAACAGTAACTATATTTTTACCAATATCATGAATATCTCCTTCAACAGTACATATTAATATTGGTCCTTTCTTTTCATTAGAATTGTTTGTGAATGTTGATTGAACAACTTCAAAGGCGAGCTTAGAGCTTTCAGCTGATTGAATTAATTGTGGTAAGAATATTTTACCTGTTTCATAATCTTTTCCTACTTGATTTAAAGCAGGAACAATAACTTCATTAATGAGTGTCAAACCATCTTTATCAGCAAGTTCTATTTGGGTTTGTTGTTTGATTTCATCTTTTAAACCTCTAAGTATCATATAATAGAGATTTATTTCTTGATTTTCTTGTTTATTTGATTGAACTTGTTTTTGTACCTTAGAAGGAACAACATCATTGGCGTGTCTTTCAATATATTGAATGCTATCTTGATCCTGGTACGTGAGAACGTTATAAGCATCAATAACACCCATCATTTGTTCATCTAGTGGATTCATAATTGGTAAATCTAAACCAGCGTACAAAGCAGTTGTTAGAAATGTTCGATTGAGTAATGAACGGTTTGGTAAACCAAAAGATACATTAGAAACACCTAATACAGTATGATTGCCCATCTCTCTTACCATCGTTAAAGCTTTAAGTGTTTCAATAACTTCTTTTTGCTGGGCTGAAGCAGTTAAAGTTAAACAATCAATAATAATATCTTCTTTTCTTATACCATAAGACTGGGCTTTATGAATAATCTTTTTAGCAATTTCTAATCTTTCTTCAGCTTTTAAAGGTATGCCATTTTCTAGGGTTAAGCCAATCACAACACCACCATATTTTTTTGCAATAGGGAATATTGCATCCATCACTTCATCTTTACCATTTACAGAATTAATTAAAGGTTTACCATTATAATAACGACAAGCAGTTTCAATAGCCTTAGGGTCAGATGAATCAATCTGTAATGGTAAATTAACGACTTCCTGTAACATTGGTACAACCTTTTTCATAACTTCAGCTTCATTGATACCAGGCAATCCAACATTTACATCTAAGACATGTGCACCAGCTTGATCTTGCTTAATTGCTTCTTTTACCAATTCATCATATCTTTCTTCCTTTAAAGCTTGTTTCATCTTCTTTTTACCAGTAGGATTCAATCTTTCTCCACATATAATAACCTGACCATTAAATACAACTGTTTGATTTTGTGAAGATACCATTGTCTTATATGGGTTATTTCTTGACTTTACTTTTGTAGGTAAAGCTTGTTTCATCGTTTGGATAAATGCAGGTGATGTTCCACAGCATCCTCCTACAATACTTGCTCCTAAATTAATCAAATGTTGTATGGAAAATGTAAATTCCTCAGGAGTGACTTCATAGTAGGTATTGCCATCTTTTAAAACAGGGAGTCCAGCATTTGGTTGGACAATAACAGGTACATGAGTATATGACAATATATCTTCGACAATAGGTCTTAATTCATCTGGCCCTAAAGAGCAGTTAACTCCTAAAGCGTCAACATTCAGTCCTTCTACAACATTCACAAATGTCAAAGGATCAACACCCATCAAAGTACGTCCATCATCTTGGAATGTCATTGTTACAAAAACTGGTAAATCGGTATTTTCTTTGACAGCCAATACACCAGCTTTGACTTCATATAAATCACTCATCGTTTCTAATAAAACAACATCAACATCATCTTTCACAACCATAATTTGTGACTTAATAATTTCATAAGCTTCATCAAAACTCAATGTACCCATTGGTTTAAGCATTGTACCAATAGGACCAATATCTAAAACAATATAACTATTATCTTCTCTATGTGTTGTTATTTGCGCTTCTTTAGCATTCTTGACAGCTGCTTTGATCATATCCTTAAAATCATACTTTGAGTCTTTCATTTTTAAAGGATTACATCCAAAAGTATTGATAGTCACAAAATCAGCACCAGCATTTAAATATTTTTCATGGATGGAAACCAATAAATCAGGCTTATCAATATTCAACTCTTCAGGGATATCTCCAGCTTTTAAACCAGCATTTTGTAGCTGTGATCCCATCGCACCATCAAAAAACAATAAATCTTTCTTTAATCTATCCAACATCTTTTATTATCCTTTCTTAAACTACATGTATCCTTACGGATACAATGTCCGCATTCTTTATGTTTATGATCTTTACCAATACCAATAAAACAAAGCATTGTCTTTTGTGGTACAAAAAAACCACTTTCTGTTAAAGTAACCCCTAAATACTTATACATATTCAAATATTTATAAAACTCTTTATTTAATGATACAGGTACATCACCATATCCAGGAGCAAAACGAAAAGTCCTATCTTTTAAATCAAGTGTTTTTTCATATTCATCTAAAGCATATTCTAAATAACTACTCGCAATTGCATCCATAATCACTGCTTTACTCATATTTATCTTGGAAGTATATTTGATTCTTCTTTCAACATCTATACCTAGTGTAGCTCCAATAAGCATCACATGATGACAACCTTGTAGATAATATTTTGTATCATCAAAAAGCAGACTTATATTTAATTCTTGTATAACTAAATCATCTGTTAAAGTACATATTTGATGCACTTGCTTAAAATGTGAGTATTCAATAACTTCTTTCTCACATGTATCATATAATTTATCAAAATCTCATCATCTAATAATTGATCATGATAACCCAAATATTTTAATGCTTGTTGTTTAATCATGATTGAGGTTTTCTAGAACTGTTGGAATACTAGCAAAAATACTTTGGGCTATTTCAGGTTTGTTCATAGTATATATATGAATACCATCTACACCATTGGTAATGAGATCAATAATTTGATTGGTTGCATAATTAATACCGATTTCTCTTACAGCTTTAGGATAATGATAATAGTTTTCAATCATAGTTGATAAATTATATGGAATAGAAGAACCACACATCTTACTAGACTTTAATAATGATTTTGCATTCGTGACTGGCATAATACCTGCTCAAATAGGAACAGTTATACCGATTCTTCTTGCTTCTTTTACTAATCTATAATAATAATTATTATCATAGAATACCTGTGTTACAAGATATTCAGCTCCAGCGTCAACTTTTTGTTTTAAAGCCTTTAAATCGTCTTCAAAACAAGCTGCTTCATAATGCACTTCAGGATAACAAGCACCTGATAAACAAAAATCTCCTGGAAACTCCTTTATAATAAACTCATCCAACTCTATTGCATAATGAAATACCATCTCGTCTTTATTAAAGTTAGGATCGTTAGGGAAATCTCCTCTTAATCCCAATATATTCTCTACATTATTATTTTTTAATTGTTGACATATATCTTTAATACTATCTTCTGTAGCATTAATACATGTCAAATGAGCGACAGACTCTATATGATATTGATTCTTAATTGTTGATGCTATTTCAATTGTTTTATCTTTATTACTACCACCCGCACCATAAGTTACACTTATAAAATCAGGATTCAGTTTTGATAATTCTTCAATTGTATGATATATAGAAGAAATATCACCATCCTTATTTTTAGGTGGAAATATTTCAAAAGAAATGGTTGATTTGGTTTTTAGTATATCTGATATTTTCATAAGTTACTTCCAATATTTATATGATTCATTATAACGAAAGTTGATTCATTAAACAACCAAAACATTATGATAAAACATATCTGATTTTTGATAAAAATAATAATATCCTTGCATATTTTTGGTGTTTAGTATATTATAATTGTGGACAACGTAGATTACACGTTTTATTGGTGTTTCGCCACCATTAAGGGCGAGTGTAAAAGTTATCAGTAAGAAGGGGCAGTATTTAAATACTGTCCCCAATGGCATGAACTTAAGAAGTACCCTCAAATGAGAGGGTACCTCTTTCTT
>JAJQDJ010000158.1 GCA_021202205.1 Erysipelotrichaceae bacterium | reverse complement strand
TCCATGTTTTTATATTAATGATGCCATTTTTGAAGTGCGAAACTTGAGTTATTATTCAGAAGATACTGCTTGGCTTTATCTTCATTTGTGAAAATTAAACCTCTAGATTTTAGTAAATCAAGTTGTTCGTCAATTGTCTTAAACGGCTTCATTTTTAACCTCCTTAAAAAAGAAAACCTGCCATTTCATATAGAATGACAGGTTTTCCGCAATGGGCCCCGTAGAGTTGCCATCGCTACACCTTATTATATGACTATTAAAATATTAATATACTTTTTTCTTAACCATATTTAGAATATGTATGTTGTAATATGATTATATCATATTATATGAATAACGAAATAAAATATTATAGTAATTATTTAAAAGAAAAAGAACTATTGATTTGATAGTTCTTTATTCATCATAATCAGCTGAAGCAGATAATTCGGCATATTTATCTAATTCAGCAATCTTAGCTTCTAATGTAGTTTTAACAGCTGTAACTGCAGCTTTACCTAAAGTTAAAATTTGTGGATATTCATCACTATTAACAACCTTGACAATGATTTCTCCTGCTTTATTTGGATCACCAGCTTGTTGATGTTTGTTTTCAAAGTTACCTGGTCTTGATTTACCAACGGTTGCTTCATAATCACCAATGGCTGCTTTTGTACCTTTTAATGAAGATTCATCATAGAATCTTGTTCTAAAAGCACCTGGTTGAACAACCATAACTTTGATACCTAAAGGTTCACATTCTTTTCTTAAACCATCTGTTAATAATTCTAAAGCAGCTTTAGAAGAAGCATAGTATCCAGAACCAACAGCTGATCTTGCTGCTGTAATGGAAGTGACATTAAGGATAGCACCTGACTTTTGTGCACGCATACCAGGTAATACGGCTTTAATCACATTGATAGGGCCAAATAAGTTTGTTTGGAAAAGCTTTTGAATTTCTTCATCCTCGCCTTCTTCCACAGCACTACGATATCCATAGCCAGCATTATTGATTAATACATCAATTGTTCCAAATTTTGCATTTGCTTCTTTAACTGCATTTGTAATACTTTCATTATCAGTGACATCTAAAGAAACAGCTAAAGCGGTTTGTGGATAAGCGTCAACAATATCTTTCACTTTATCTTTGTTTCTAGCAGTAACAACTGCTTGATCTCCACTTGCAAGTACTGCCTTTGCAATTCCTGCACCAATTCCACTTGAACATCCTGTAATAAGCCATGTTTTCATATTATATTCCTTCTTTCTTTATTTTTTACAACTCAATTATAAAATGTATATAAAAATATGTACAATATTAATAAAACACGCTAGCATAACTTCAACGCATACTAAAAAAGCGAAGAATCATTCTTCGCTTGTAATAGGATCGACTTTTGTTTTGATTTCTTTTCTTGTTGCATATAATGAATAAAGTACTGCCAAACCTTCGGCAAACCAAAAGGCATACCAGGTATAAGAAATACCTAAAGTTATTGTAAGTATATAAGCAACAGGAACTAAAACAACCAATTGTCGTATCGCTCCACCAATCATATTAATCACGCCATTACCAAGTCCTGAAGCAAAATAGCCACATAAAATGGTGACAGAACCAAAAACAAATGTTACTGAAATTATCCTTAAAGCTGGGACCCCAATAGCCAATAATTCTTGGCCTGCAGAGAATAATGACATTAGTTGACTAGTGAAAATCATAAATATTGCTGTACCAAGTAATCCAACAACAACGCCAACTGGAATAATAATTTTCCAAACTTCTTTAATACGTTTACCATTACCAGCACCATAATTATAACCAACAATAGGTATAGCGGCTTGTCCTAAACCATTCATAGGCATCATGAGAAAACTTTGTAATTTATAATAAACACCAAAGAAAGCGACAGCTGTAGAAGACACTGTCAACAACATGGCATTCATCGCAAAAGTCATGATACTACCAATGGCTTGCATAATAATTGTTGGTAACCCAACACGATAAATTTCTTTCACTTCAGCTATTGTAAAATGATAATTCTTAAAACTAACATGAATAATCGGATTTTTAAAGCGATTCATAAGTAAAGCTGATGCGGCAGAAATCCATTGCGCAATGACAGTTGCAAGTGCTGCTCCTGCAATCCCCATTTGTGGAAAACCAAACATACCAAAAATCAATAATGGATCCAAACAAATATTAATCACAGCTCCAATAATCAAAGAAATCATACTTAATACTGTATCACCAACAGCCTGTAATAATCTTTGACCATATGTTTGTAAAAATACACCATAACAGAAAACCACACAAATACTCATATATTGTTGCGTTAAATTCTGAAGTTCAGGATCACTTGTCAACATTTTAGAAATCATATCACTAAAAAACAATCCAACCATTGAGAATATCACAGCAGTAGCTAATACAAGTATTAAACCAGTGGTTGCACCACTACAGGCACCTTCTTTATCTTGCTGACCTACACGCTTAGATAACAAGGCATTCATACCAACACTGGTACCAACAGCTATCGCTATCATTAAAAACTGAATTGCATAAACAAGAGAAGTGGCAGTTAAAGCTTGCTCGCTTAGTCTTGCGACAAAGATAGAATCAATAATATTATATAATGATTGTATAAGTAGTGATAGCATCAATGGTATTGACATATTAAGTAAAAGTTTATTCATAGGCATAGTTGCCATTTTATTTTCTTTCATTTTGTTCCTCCCGTAAGGTATGATATACCTAATCAAATTATATGTCAAGGTACCTAAATAAAATTTATTTATGCTAATTTGGAAACAATTCTTGACATTACAATAGTTGTAATGTTTATAATAAATACATTGAGATGATTGAATTGGAAAACAATTTAACAAAAGGTAATGTCTTAAAAACATTGATTTATTTTTCGTTACCATTTTTATTATCCTATTTTATGCAAACATTGTATGGTATGGCCGATCTCTATATTATTGGACAATACAATGGGACTGCTTCAACAACGGCGGTATCTATTGGCTCACAAATTATGCATATGATTACAGTTATGATTGTCGGATTAGCAATGGGTACAACTGTACTTATAGGGCAAGCTGTAGGCGCTAAAAAGAGTAAAGATATTTCAACACTTATTGGTAATACAATTACTTTGTATATGGGTATTGCAGTGGTATTGATGGTTGTTGTATTGATGTGTATTAATCCTATTGTGAATATTATGTCTACACCTATTGAAGCAATAGAAGGAACAAAACTTTATTTAACGATTTGTTTTATTGGTATTCCTTTTATTACTGCTTATAACTTAATAAGTTCTATTTTTAGAGGTTTGGGTGATTCTAAGAGTCCAATGTATTTTATAGCAATTGCTTGTGTTGCCAATATTATTTTAGATTATGTATTTATTGGTTAATTTCATTTAGATACGGCAGGAGCAGCCTTAGGAACAACACTTGCTCAAACATTAAGTGTCATTATTTCACTTTTTATGATTATGAAAAGAAAAATGATTCATTTATCTTTATCAGATTTAAAGATTCGAAAAGATACAGTGAAAGATTTGTTATCTATTGGTATACCAGTCGCTTGTCAAGATGGATTTATTCAAGTATCATTTTTGGTTATTACCATTATTGCTAATCGATGAGGTTTAGATGTGGCTGCAGCTGTTGGAATTGTGGAAAAGATGATTACATTTATGTTTTTGGTTCCTTCATCTATGCTTTCAAGTGTTTCAGCTTTGGCAGCTCAAAATGTTGGTGCCAATGAACACCAACGTGCTTCACAAACATTGCGTTATGCTTGTACTATAGCATTTAGTTGGGGATTATTGATGGTTATTGTGATGTATTTCTTCTCATATCCTTTGATTGGTATGTTTAGTGATAGTGAATCTGTTGTGACCTTAGGCTGTCAATATATGTCAGGATATGTTTGGGATTGTGTCTTTGCAGGTATCCATTTTAGCTTTAGTGGTTATTTCTGTGCTTATAACGCTTCATTGATATCATTTATTCATAATTCGTTATCTATTATTTGTTTTAGAATTCCATTGGCTTATTTATCAGCTATTTATTTCCCTTCTACTTTATTGCCTATGGCATTGGCTTCATCAACAGGATCTTTATTCTCTATTATCTTTTGTATATGTGTGTTCATTTATATGAAACGAAAGGGAAAACTCAATGGACAAGTTGTATAAAATAGGCGAAGTTGAAAAAATGTATAATATTTCTACAAGCTTATTAAGACATTATGAAGAAGAAGGTATGTTAGTACCTCAATACATTGATGATAAAACTCATTATCGTTATTATGGGAATCAACAATTGGAAGTACTCAACACGATTTGTTCATTAAGAGCTTTAGATATCAGCATTAATGATATTAAAACTTATCTAGAAGGCAGAGACATTGATAAAATCAAGCAAATGTTACAAAGTCAAAAGGTTATTGTTAAACAGAGAATTAATGAGCTAAAGAAAATAGAAAAGAATATTGATAATCGTTTAGCTTTAATTGATGATGCCCTGTCTTCTAAAATAAACATCATTGAAATTAAAAACATTTATTAGCTTATGTGGAAAATACGATCAATCCACAAACATATTTAGACTTAGAAACATCCATTAGAGAACTTGAAAAATATCACAGCAAATCAAGTGTCTACTTAGGTAAAATAGGTATTAGTATCAGCAAAGAACATCTTATCAAGCAACAATTCGATAAATATGATCGTGTATTTATGATATTGGATAAAGATGAATATTATGATGGTCCAACGTTGCAACAAGATAAAGAAACATGTGTAATCATGCGTTTTCGTGGTACACATAAAGATGCTAAACAGCATTATGAGACATTGTATCAGTATATATTGGATAACAACTATACGATTGAGGGCTTTTCTAAAGAAATCACCTATATTGATGAAGGCTTAACAGATAATGTAGACTTATATGTGACAGAAATACAAATACCCATCAAAGGAGAAAAATATGATTGAAAAACTTAACGATACAACATTATTCACATCTACAGAATTAGAAGTCATTCATCACATAAATCAACATATTGAAGACATACCTCATATGACAATAGGAAAACTCGCTCAAGAAGTTTATTCATCTAATGCTACAATTATAAGAATATGTCATAAACTGGGATGCAAAGGATTTGTAGATTTTAAACAATAGCTACTCAAAGAATTAGAATCTCAAAAATATTCTAAACAAACGGTAGATTTCACTAAACCATTTTATCTTTATGATTCTCCATTTGACACTATCAATCAATTATCACAATTATATAAAGAAAGCATTGATATCATTCATGCTTCACTTGATTCAAGGCAACTAGATAGAATGGCTAAAACAATCATTGAATCCAATCGATTATTTATATATTCAATAGGTGATACGAATCTTACCGTTAGAAACTTTATGAATAAGCTATTAAAAATCAATATTTATCCTATTTCTGCTACTGATAATCATGAAGAAATATATACAAGTCAAAATGTACAAAAGAATGATTGTGTCTTATTTGTATCTTATAGTGGTTTATCGCATCATTACGAGGAATGTATCAATATCATTAAACCAACACATTGTCCAATAATGCTTATAACAGCTAATACAAAAAGTCCATTAGTATCATTAGCTGATGACATTATATTGATTGATGATAAAGAAAAAGATGAACGTATAGCAACATTTTACTCACAACTTGCTTTCCAATATATATTAACGTTATTATATGCCTTAATATATCGACGTGTGAAAAGAGCTGAACTTTAAGTTCAGTTTTTTATATTGTTTATACTTGTATATCAAACTTTGTTTTCAAAAAATCTTTGTTTTATTTTCATTTTTATATATTTTTAGTACAATAATTGCATAGGAGGACACAATGAAACAATTGATAGAATTTCAAATATTTAATCATAGTGATGCTTTAACATTTGGCTTAAAAGTTATCAACAAAATACAACAAAATCATTTAAAACCAGTTCGCATTCGAGTTTTGTATGATAATGATATTATATTTCAATATATGATGGATGGTAAGAAAGATGATAAATGGCTCAATATGAAATAAAAAACAGTATTGGAAACCAAACATTCATCTTTATATGTATACGAACATCGAGATGAATTTCATTTAGATGATAGTTATGCGATTTGTGGTGGAGGGTATCCTTTAATAGTTAATGGAGAATTAAAAGGTGCTTTTATAGTATCAGGTTTAAGATATGATGAGGATCATCAATTAATAGTAGATGTATTAAAAGAAATGGAGGCAGAAAGATGAAACTAGGTATATTAGGAACAGGTATGATTGTTCAGGATGTATTATCCATGATTAATAAGATTGATATTGAAAGAAAGGTATTGTTGTCTACAAAACGTAGTGAAGATAAGGCTAAAAATTTAGTAGAACAATATCACTTGGATGGTTATTATTTAGATTATGAGAAATTGTTAAATAGTGATGTAGATACAATTTATATTGGTTTACCTAATCATTTACATTATGAATTTGGTAAGAAAGCCTTAGAACATCATAAACATGTTATTATGGAAAAACCGTTCACTGCGAATACAAGAGAACTTAATGAATTATTAGGCATAGCAAAAGCTAATCATTTGATTATGGTAGAAGCCGTCAATATTCATCATTTACCTACATATAAACAGTTAAAACAAGAAATGAATAGAGTAGGGGATATTAAAATCATTAGTTTTAATTATAGTCAGTATTCTTCTCGATATGATCGATTTAAACAAGGTATCATTGAAAATGTGTTTGATTATCATAAAGCTGGTGGAGCTTTGATGGATTTGAATATCTATAATTTGCATGGTTTGGTAGGACTGGTAGGAAAGCCTGATAAGATAAGCTATGTAGCAAATGTGGAAAGAGGCATTGATACTAGTGGTATTGTAACATTAGAATATCCTACTTTTAAAGCACTATGTATTGGTGCGAAAGATTGTAAATCACCTTTATCTTTAACGATTCAAGGTGATTTAGGTGCTATATGTATGAGTAAACCACTAGGTCAGTTGGATTCATTCACCTTTGTCGATAATAAAAATAAAACAATGACATTTGGTGAAATGAAAGAGCATCGTTTATATTATGAGTTTGTGGAATTTAATCGTATGATTAATGAATTAGATTATGATAAGGCTGATGAATTGATGGAAACAACAAAGATTGTAAGTAACATCATTGAAGAAGCCAGAAAACAAGCAGGAATTGTTTTTGATAATGATAAAATACTAGCATAAGCTAGTATTTTAACGTTTTCACCCAATTTTGAAGTTCTGTTTTTGAAATGGAAGCATTTAGTCTTGCTCCTGAAACAAATGCGGCATTGGTACTTTCCTGTAATTTCTTTATAGTATTGCCAAGTCCACTGCTACCACTTGTCGCAAATACTACAATCTTTTTATTACTTAAATCATAACTTTCTAAGAAAGTATTGATGATTGTAGGAGCAACATACCACCAGATAGGGAACCCTAAGAAGATTGTATCATATTGATCTATATTATTTACATGACTGGAAATACTAGGTCTAAAGTTAGGATTATCTTTCATTTCATAACTACTTCGACTTTTGGGATTTTGCCAGTTTAAATCAGCACTTGTATATTTTTCTTTAGGTACAATCTCAAACAAATCACAATCAACAACTTTAGCTAATTTTTCTGCGACATTTTTTGTGGTACCAGTGGCAGAAAAATATGCAACTATTATTTTACTCAAATTTTTGTCCTCCTTTGCTTATAGGTAGTGTCAAAGCTTGGTATAATATTTAGGCTTTTCACTACCTGTTCCTTTCC
>JAJQDJ010000280.1 GCA_021202205.1 Erysipelotrichaceae bacterium | reverse complement strand
GCCCTCCAAATCAGCCCTCCCTTAATTCCAGTTTCATTTTACAATACGGGTTTTCAAACTATGTTTAAAAATTGTTTGACGTGTATTAAATTGTGTTATATACTTAATTAAAGACAATACTTTGTCTATTCATTTTAATGAGAGAGGAGAAATAAAATGAATGTATTGAAAAAAGTATTTTCTGCAGTTTTGTGTGGTGCAATGGCATTAACATTAGCATCTTGTGGAAGTGGCGATACGACTGAGAGTGATACAAGTAGTGTTGTTCTTATGAGTGAAAATGATTTATTGACATTGGATTCATCTCAAGCAACAGATGGTACTGCTTTACAAGTTATCCAAGCATTTACTGATGGTTTATATGGTTATGCTTCTTATGGGACTGTAACTCAAGATTTGGCAGAAGATGTAACGATTTCAGAAGATGGTTTAACTTATACCATTACATTAAGAGAAGCTTATTGGTCTAATGGTACTCAAGTAACAGCTAATGATTTTGTATATGCATGGAAACGTTTAATTACTGAAGGTAGCGAATATGCATATTTATTAGGTAGCACAGGATTTAAATTAAAGAATGCTGATGCCATTATGGATGATGGTGAAGATGCAGATATATTAGGTATTATAGCTCAAGATGATACAACATTAGTATTAGAATTGGAATCTCAATGTTCATATATTGAAGCTTTATTAGCATTCCCAACATTCTTCCCATTAAATCAGGAGTTTGTTGAATCATGCGGTGATCAGTATGGAACAACTGTTGATAACTTAATTGGTTGTGGGGCATTTACTTTAACAACTTATGAAGTGGGAAACAAGGTTGTGTTAACTAAGAATGCTGATTATTATGATGCTGACGAAGTAACAATTGATGAAGTCACTATTAACTTAGCTCAAGATCAATCTGCAGCTGCTTTACAATTTGATAGTGGAGAATTAGATTACTGTATTATAAGTTCTGCATTAGTAGATTCATATAGTGAAAAAGAAGAATATAGTACTATTAATAATGGTTTCTTATGGTACATTTATCTTAACTTTGAAAATGAATATTTAGCAAATGAAAATATCCGTAAAGGTTTATCAGCTGCTATCGATAGAGAAGATTTATGTTATAACATCTTAAATGATGGTTCTTCTCCAGCTACTGGATTTGTTCCTGCAGAATTATGCACAAACAGTGATGGTACTGACTTCGCTGAAGCTTGTGGTGATTTATTAGCCGAATATGAAATCAATTATAACTTAGAAAAAGCTCAAGAATATATCGATGCTGGTTTAGCTGAATTAGGTGTTGACGAAATTAACATTTCTATGTTATATGGTACTGATGAAGGCGTAAATGATGTTGCTACTTATTTAGAACAAGCATTTAATGCATTAGAAGGTGTTAACTTTACATTATCAGCAACTCAAAAAGAAGCTCGTATCGAAAGCTTAAAAGTTCAAGATTTCGAAATGGCATTAAGTCGTTGGGGTCCTGACTATGCAGATTCATCTACTTACTTAGATTTATTAGGATCTGACCAAATGGATAACTATAACTATGGTCAATATAGTAACGAAGATTATGATGAATTAATTTATGCTGCTAGAACTGAATCTGATACAGAAACTCGTGAACAATTATTGATGGATGCTAATGCTTTGGCAACTGAAGAATGCGCAGTTATCTCTATCTTCTGTCAAGGTCAAGCTGTTTTAACAAGTTCAAGAATGACTGGTTTATTACACAATGCATGTGGTACACCATATATTTATAAATATATTCAAGTAACTGAATAAAACAAAATTGAGAAGACATAACTTTAAAAGTTATGTCTTTTTTTGATAAAAGAATGATAAAAATATTGCAATGTAATAAAATAGTGTTATAATAGGCTTGCGTTAAGTATTAATAGTGGTTTTAATGAGTGTATGTGATTATCGGATAAGGGAATCACAAAAATTCACAAAATATGGGTGCATAATTGTATACAAGTTAAAAAATATTTTTGCATAATTTGTTTTAAAACGAATTTAAACATCTTTATTTTTATAAAAGGACAAATTAGTCACTAGAAAATTAATGTTTAACGATAAAAATTGTTTGACATATGGGTAAATGTGTTATATACTCGAATCATGACGTATATGTCATTCCATTATTTTGGAGAGAGGAGAAAAAGACATGAAAATAATGAAAAAAGTATTATCTGCTATGTTATGTTGTGCTATGGCATTTACTTTAGCTGCTTGTGGTAGTAGCGACGATAGTTCAAGCGCAGATGTTGTTATCATGAGTGAAAATGATTTAATGTCATTAGATTCATCTCAAGCAACTGACGGAACTTCATTTGAGGTTATTTCAGCTTTCAAAGAAGGTCTTTATACATATGCTGAAGATGGCACATTAACATTAGGTTTAGCAGATAGCGTTGAAGTTTCTGACGATCAATTAACTTATACTTTCACATTGAAAGAAACAACATGGTCTAATGGTACTGCTGTTACTGCAAACGATTTTGTTTATGCATTACAACGTTGTATTAATGTAAGTAGTGAATATGCTTATTTATTAGGTGAACAAGGTGTTAATATTGTGAATGCTGAAGCAGCTATCGCTGGTGAAGTAGATGCTAGCGAAATTGGGGTTACAGCTGTTGATGACTACACTTTAGTATTTGAATTAGCAAGTCCTTGTGGTTTCTTTGATAAGTTATTGGCTTTCCCAACATTCTTCCCAATCAACGAAGAATTTGCTGAAGAAAAAGGTGATTCTTATGCAACAACAGTTGATAATTTATTATTCTGTGGGGCATTTGAATTAACTACTTGGGATTTAAATAGTCAAGTTGTCTTAACAAAGAATGAAAATTATTATGATGCTGATGTTGTACAAGTTAATACAGTAACAATTAATTTGGCGCAAGATCAATCAGCTGCTGCATTACAATTTGACAGTGGAGAATTAGATTATTGTATTATTTCTTCATCATTAGTTGATTCTTATAGTGATTCTGAATACTATAGTACAATTAATAATGGTTACTTATGGTATTTGCATGTTAACTTTGAAAATGAATACTTAGCTAATGAAAATATCCGCAAAGGTTTATCTGCAGCAATCGATAGAGAAGACTTGTGTGATAATATCTTAAAAGATGGTTCATCTCCTGCAAGTGGTTTCGTACCAGCAGAATTAACAACTAACTCTGATGGTCAAGACTTTGCTGAAGCATGCGGTGATTTATTAGAAGAATACGAAATTAATTATAACTTAAAAAAAGCTCAAGAATATATTGATGCTGGTTTAGAAGAATTAGGTGTTGATAGCATTAGTCTTACATTGTTATATGGTACTGATGAAGGTGTTAATGATGCAGCTACTTACTTACAACAAGCTTTAAATGCTTTAGATGGTGTTGAATTAGAATTAGTTGCTACTCAAAAACAATCTCGTATTAACTCATATCAAAAGGATGGAGACTTTGATTTATCAATAACTCGTTGGGGTCCTGACTATGCTGACTCAACAACTTACTTGAATTTATTAGAGACTTCACAAATTGGCAATAACAACTATGGTAAATATTCTAATACTGAATATGATGATTTAATGGAATTGGCTCGTAACGAAGCTGATGCAGCTACTCGTGAAAGTTACTTAATGGAAGCTAATAACATCGTAACATCAGAAGTTGCAGTTATTGTTTTATTTGAACAAGGTCAAGCAGTATTAACAAGCAGTAGCTTAAGTGGTTTACTTCATAATGCTGTTGGTACACCTTATATCTTTAAATATGTAACTAAATCATAAAAATAAATGATTTAAATTAAAATGGATGAGTATAGAAGCACTTTATGGAAGTCCATAAAGTGCTTTCCTTATTTTAATCGAAAGGGGGGGAAGACATATGAATAAAGGTATGATGAAATATATTGGTAAGCGTTTAGCTATTTCAGCTGCTACATTGTTCGTCATTATTCTTGTCTTGTTTTTGATGTTAAAGTTGATGCCTGGTACACCTTTCAATGATGAAAAATTAACTGAAGCTCAATTGGCTGTTTTGATGGCTAAATATGGTTTGGATAAACCAGTTATGGTTCAATTTTGGAATTATTTAAGAAATATGTTAACAGGCGACTTTGGTGTTTCTTATGTTATTAATAAAAACATGAATATTTCACAATTGGTTGGTAGTGCCATGGGTATATCTTTTAGATTAGGTGTTATGGCTACTATTCTTGGTACAGTTATTGGTATTTTGTTAGGTATTATTGCTGCATTGAATAAAAATACATGGATTGATTCTCTTTCTACAATTATATCAGTAATAGGTGTATCAATTCCATCATTCGTATTTGCTTTATTGTTGGTTTATTTATTAGGTGCTAAATGGCGTTTATTCCCGACACAATATAGTAGTTCTAAACCGTTTGTATCATCAATTATACCTATTATAGCATTGTCAATGAGCGTTATTGCAAACGTAGCACGTTTTACACGTACTGAGATGATTAGTGTATTGGGCAGTGATTATATGATACTTGCGAAAGCAAAAGGACTTGATCAAAGAACATTGATTTTTAAACATGCTTTACGTAACTCATTGATTCCTGTTATTACTATATTAGGTCCAATTATGGTTAATATCATGACTGGTACAATGGTTGTAGAAAAGATTTGTGGTATACCTGGATTAGGTAAATTGTTGATTTCAAGTATTCAACAAAATGACTACAATGTTACACTTGCATGTTCCTTCTTATATGCGGTTATGTATATTATTATTGTATTAGTTATTGATGTTCTTTATGGAATTATCGATCCTAGAATCAGACTTGGAAAGGGGGATTAATCAATGGATGAATTAAAAGATATTGAATTTTTACCTGATGATTTTGAATTTGTACATAATCAGGATATCATGAAAGATGAAGTCATGCCTGATATTCCTTTCTGGTTAGATGTATGGAGAAGATTTAAAAAGAACAAAGGTGCTGTTATAGGCGCTGTTGTCATTATTTTCATTATCATTATGGCTATATTTATGCCTATGTTGTCTTCATATAAATTTGATGCTATTAATTCTTCAGAAGCTAACATGATCCCTGGAACTTTACATTGGTTTGGTACAGATAACTTTGGACGTGACTTATGGGTACGTACTTGGACTGGTACACGTGTTTCTTTGATCGTAGCATTTGCAGCTATAGCAATTGATGTTGTAGTAGGTGTTACTTATGGTATGATTTCAGGATACTTTGGTGGTATGGTTGACCAAGTTATGCAACGTATTCAAGAAATCTTGAACTCAATTCCTACATTAGTTGTCTTAACATTATTGATGACTGTTTTGGAAGCATCATTAACGACAATTATCTTTGCATTGATGTTTACAGAATGGATTGGTATGAGTCGTATTACAAGAGCACAAGTTTTACAGATTAAAGAAGAAGAATTCGTATTGGCTTCACGTACATTAGGGGCAAGTAGTTTCTTTATTATCTTTAAAGAAATCTTACCTAATATTTATTCACAATTGATCGTTATGTCAATGATGTCTATACCAAATGCTATCTTCTATGAAGCATATTTGTCATTCGTAGGTTTAGGTTTGACTGTGCCTAATGCCTCATTAGGGGTTTTGATCAATGATGGATTTACATATTTCTTGTCTTATCCTCATATGGTTGCGATACCTGTTATAGTTTTAGGTGCATTGATGTTAAGCTTCAACTTATTTGGTGATGGTTTACGTGATGCATTAGATCCTACAATGAAGGAGATGTAATTATGGCAGAGAGAGAAAAAATATTAGAGATAAAAGATTTACGTATTTCTTTTAAGACAACAAATGGAACAGTCAATGCCATTCGTGGTGTTAATCTTGAGTTACATAAAGGTGAAACAATTGCAATTGTTGGAGAATCTGGTTCAGGTAAATCTGTAACAACGAAAGCAGTTATGGGTATCATGGCTAGTAATGCTACAATTGACTCTGGAGAAATCAATTATGTTTGGTATGATGAAGATACTGGAGAAAGAAATGAAAGAGATTTGACTAAAATGAGCGAATCTGAAATGGGTAAGATTATTCGTGGTCGTAAAATCGCTATGGTTTTCCAGGATCCAATGACATCATTAAATCCAACTATGACAATTGGTAAACAAATTATGGAACCTATGATTTATCATTATGGTAAAACAAAAGATGAAGCTTATGCTAAATCATTAGAATTATTAGAATTAGTAGGTATTACAAATGCTAAAGATCGTATGAATAACTATCCTCACCAATTATCTGGTGGTATGAGACAAAGAGTTGTTATTGCAATTGCATTATCTTGCGATCCATATGTATTAATTTGTGATGAACCTACAACTGCATTGGATGTTACAATTCAAGCAAAAATTCTTGAATTGATTAAAGATATTCAATCAAAGAAAGATTTATCAGTTATTTATATTACGCATGACTTAGGTGTTGTAGCTAAGGTAGCTGATTTTGTTAATGTTATGTATGCAGGTAAGATTGTAGAAAGAGGAACAATTGAAGAAGTATTCTATGATCCTCGTCATCCATATACTTGGGGTCTATTATCAGCAATGCCTGATTTAAGTACGAATGATCCAGAATTATATACAATTCCTGGTGCACCACCAAATTTGGCATACGAAATTAAAGGTGACGCTTTTGCACCTCGTAATCAATTCGCTTTAAATATTGATAAGAGAATTGATCCACCTTTATTCCCTGTACCAGGTAGTGATACACATTTGTGTGCAAGTTGGTTAATGCATGAAAAAGCTCCACATGTAGATATGCCTGAATCATTACAACGTCGTATTGCAAATATGAAAAAGGAGGCTGGAATAGAATGAGCGAAACATTACAACCTATTTTAGAGGTCGAAAACTTAAAACAACATTTTAAAGTAAGTAGAAAATTCACAGTTAAAGCTGTTGATGGTGTTTCTTTTAAAATTTATCCTGGCCAAACTTATGGATTAGTAGGTGAATCTGGATCAGGAAAATCAACAACGGGTAGAAGTATTATTCGTTTGTATAAACCTACTGCTGGTAAGATCGTATTTAATGGACAAGATATTTCAGGTAAAATGTCTGAAAAAGATATTAAGCTTTTGAGAACAAAGATGCAAATGATTTTCCAAGACCCTATGGCTTGTTTGAATCCTCGTATGAAAGTTATTGATATTATTGGTGAGGGTCTAGATATTCATCATTTATATGAAACTCAAGAAGAGAGAACAGAAATGGTTTATCAGTTGCTTAATTTAGTTGGACTATCTAAAGAACATGCTATGCGTTATCCTCATCAATTCTCAGGTGGTCAAAGACAACGTATTGGTATAGCTAGAGCATTGATTATGGATCCGGATTTAATTATTGCTGATGAAGCTATCTCTGCATTGGATGTTTCTATTCAAGCACAAGTTGTTAACTTGATGAAAAATATTCAACGTGATTACGGAAGTGCCATATTATTTATTGCCCATGACTTATCAATGGTTAAGTATATTTCTGATCATATTGGTGTTTTACACTTAGGGCATATGGTTGAATCTGGTACTACAGATGAAATCTTCTCTAATCCAATTCATCCTTATACTAAATCATTATTATCAGCTATTCCTGAACCAAACCCAGTACTTGAAAAGAAGAGAACTTCTTTATCATATGATTATGCAACTAGTGGTTTGAATTATGAAGCTGGTACTGAACATTATGTAACTGATACACATTATGTTTTAGCAACTGATGATGAATTTGCTAACATGATGGCAGATCAAGAAACAGTTAGATAAGTAATAACGTCCTTTAAAGGCAATGTCATTAAGTTTATTTTTAAGAAATTATATGTTAATGACTTTACGGG
>JAJQDJ010000167.1 GCA_021202205.1 Erysipelotrichaceae bacterium | reverse complement strand
TTATAGCTGATACTGATGAAACGATTGATACTTCAGCTAGTGATGAAGTTCAAGCACTTATTGATGCGCTTCCTGAGGTTGATACATTGGACTCATTATCTAATGATGAACTTAATGAGGTTTATACCAATGTACAAGCGGCTAATGATGCATGGGAAGCATTATCTAGTGAAGAACAAGCTTTGGTTGATGATAGTAAGTTGGATGAATTGTTTAATTATTTTAATAGTTTAATAATGGAGACAGCTGATGAAGAGGAAGAAACAGCTGTAGTTGCTATGATTGGGGAAAATAGTTATGCAACACTTCAAGATGCCATTGATTCTGCAAAGGATGGTGAAACAATTTTAATTGTTAATGATATTAGTGTAAGTGAAACTATCAATGTTACTAGTAAAACTATTACTATTACTTCATATAGCAAATATACCATTTCAGCAGATTCTAGTAGTTCATTACTAACAATGATTGAAATTGATGAAGATAGATCAGTTATTTTGAGTGGTAAACTTATCGTTGATGGAACATACATGCAAACATCTAAAAAATCATATTCTAAAGATTCTGGAGATTGGTATTATCTTTATAATGGGGTTGGAATGATTGATGTTGCTGGAACTTTGACATTGCAAGATGATGTAACTATTGAAAACTATACTTTAGGAAATTTCGCTGGTGCAATTAACGTACATGGAAGTAATGCTGTACTCAATATTGAAGGTGGTACGATTACTAATATAAATAGAAATTACAGTTCTAGTGGTTATGGTTTTTGTGCCCCAGTTAGAGTTGGAAATAATGCAACAGTAAACATGACTAGTGGTACAATTACAGGAAACAAAGTCATCTGTTATGTTGAAAATGATGATGGTGAAGTTAAAAAATGGAGTGGGGATTTAGCATATTATTCATCTGGTGGCATTTTAGTATCATATTCTGGTACCATTAATATGACAGGTGGAACAATTTCCAATAACGAAGCTTTTCGTGGCTCTGCTATTCATATGTATGGTGGTACTGCTTGCTATATAAGCGGTGATGCATTAATAACTAATAATACTTGTGGAAAGTATGGAACTTTGACAATGCAAGGTGGATCAATTCAACAAGCCGCTGGTGCAGTTTATATGAATAATGGAGGTAATCTCTACATGAGTGGAGGTACTATTTCAAATAATGAAGGTTATTCTGGTGGCGGTGTAACCATATCAAGTAGTTGGAGTGGATCAGTAGAATCAAAAAGAGCAGTCTTTGAAATGACTGGAGGAACAATTACTGAAAATTCTGCTCATATTGGAGGAGGTATTTATTCATATTCAGCAGGTGTTTGTATTACTGCTGGTAAAATAACTAATAATACTGCTGATCTTGGAGGTGGAATATATTCTGAAGGAAATTCTACAGCATACGGTGTTGTTTATTTGAAAAACGTTATAGTTACTAGCAACACAGCTTATTTAGAAGGTGGTGGACTTTGGACATGTCCAACAGGAGAAAGTGAGTTGTATGTTACTGATGGAGGAGCAATTTATAGTAATTCAGCAACTTATAATAATGATGTATATTATGATGGTGTTAATAGTAGTGCTGCTGGTGACGATGTTGCCTCTGGTTCACAAAGTCTTCATTCTTTAACCTTAGATAAATCGTATTCTTGGTGGAGGTTCAATTTCTTATTATATTGATGGCGGTCTTAGAGCATTAAATTCAGAAGATAAAAATAACTATATAGAGAATTGGGTAAATCCTGGAGAATATCCTGTAGTTGATAGTTCAATAGCACGATATGGTGAAAATACTAATACAGTTGCACAAATCGTTGTAAATAGTTCGGATTATTTGGCTTTAAAATCTCAAGCTGAAGGAATAGAGCTAGCAGAAAGTATTGCTACTGTTATAATTACTGGAAATACCGCAGTATATGGTGGTGGCATTGCGGCCAATGGTGGTGTAGTAATAGGAACTGACACTGAAGAACTTATTGATATAGAGGTTAGTAAGGAATGGGATGATAATAATGCTGGTATTACCAATCCTGAATCTGTAACAATTTATCTTTTAAATAATGGTTATATTATTGATTCAGCTGAACTTAATGAGGAAAATAATTGGACTTATACTTTTAAGGATCTTCCATCAACCGATAACTTTACCTATACAATAGAAGAAGCTTCTGTAATTGGTTATGATTCAGTTATAACAGGTTCGGTTAATGAAGGATTTGTTATTACTAATACTGTCGAGATTGTTGAAATTAATGGAACTAAAACATGGATTGATAATGATAATGCCTATGATACAAGACCTGAAAGTATAACTATTAATATTAAAAATGGTGAAGAAATAGTTAAAACGGTTAAAGTTTCTCCTGATGAAGATGATAATTGGACATTTAGTGTAGATTTACCAGCATATGATTCAAGTGGAGAAAAAATTGAATATACTATTGAAGAAGATGAGATAGTAGGATATATCAGTGAAATTTCAGGAGATGCAGAAGAAGGCTATAATATAACCAATATTTTAACTGGTACAACTGATATTCAAGTTAACAAAACTTGGGATGATGCTGATAATAATTGGGAAGCAAGCTTTACTGATTTGGATGTCTATAGTAATGGTGTGACTATTGAATATACAGTAGAAGAAGTAAGTGTTGATGGTTATACATCAGAAATAACGGGAAATATGGCTGAAGGCTTTGTGATTACAAATACACATACACCTGAAGAAACTCCTGAAACACCAAATAAACCTACTCCAACAGAACCTACAACTCCTTCTACACCAGAAGAAAATACACTAAGTGAAACAAGTACGAGTGATACTACTACTGAAGCAGTAGAAACAACAGTCAAAACAGGAGATATGACACAAATGAGCTTATGGATTGCATTGCTATTTGTATCAGGATGTGGAATTGTAGCTTATAAAAAACGTAAAAGTATTTTAAAACGTTAATAGATGATTGAGGAACGATGTTTTCATCGTTCCTCTTACTATACAGACATTTCCTATCTAAAAAACAATGTTTAATATTAAGGCATGCTTTTGCATGTCTTTTTCCTTTTCATTTCGATATATTTTAAGTATAATAGATTATATTTATGGAGGTCAAGATGAGTAAAATTGTTATAGTAGGGGCAGGAGTATCAGGTGTTTATTTATCTATATTGTTAGCTATGAAACATCATAAAGTTATTGTTTTAGAACAAAATTCGACTTCTTTAAAAAAGCTTTTAGCAACTGGTAATGGTCGCTGTAATTTATCAAATGAAGATATGAATATAAAATATTATCAAAGTGATGATAATCACTTGGTTAATGATATTATTAGTCATTTTGATATTGATGAAGCTATGAAAGAGTTAGGGTTGATGACTATACACCTTAACAAGCTTGTCTATCCTCATAGTGAACAGGCTCAAAGTGTTAAAAATATATTGATGAATCGTGCTTTAGAGCTGGGTGTTTTGTTTATTTACGAACAGGAAGTCATAGACATCAATCCTTATCAAAAAATCATAAAAAGTCAGCATCAATCTTATCATTATGATGATGTTGTACTTGCTATGGGAAGTGAAGCAGGAAAGCTTTCAGGTATCAATCAATCAAGGTATGATATTTTAAAGAAGTTAAAACTTAAAGTCATCAAACCAACACCTTATTAACACAAATGTATACCAAACCTATATATAAATCATGGAAAGGTATAAGGGTAAAAGGAACTTTTACATTACTAGAGAATAATACTATCATACATAAAGAAAAGGGAGAACTTCTCTTTACTGACTATGGTGTAAGTGGCATTGCAATCATGCAATTATCAGCTTATGTTATAGCAGATTATCATTATCAATTATCGATTGATTTTTTCGATGAAAAAGATAATGAAAATTTACATGAATATATTGAACTTCAAAAAAATAAAGCATATAATCATGTCTATGATGGTCTTTTGCCTTTGAAGATATCTTCCTATCTTGAAAATAAAGGTATAGAAGACATCACGCAATTGAAGGACTTTAGATTGGATATTGTTGGCTTAAGAAACTAAGAAACAGCACAAGTCATGAAAGGCGGATTATCTTTACAAGAAGTTGATCATGATTTGCAGCTTCTTTCTTATCCACATATCTATGCTATAGGGGAAATATTGAATGTTGCAGGTTTATGTGGCGGTTATAATCTGCATTTTGCTCTGTCTTGTGCAAAACATGTAAGTGAAGCCATAGAAAGGAATAGTCATGTTAAGAATACATAATGTTAAGGTAAGATTGGGAAAAATTAATCATCAAAAAGTCTTATCCCAGCATTTAAATATTCGTGAAAAAGATATTAAAAGTATAAAATTAGTTAAACAGTCAATTGATTCTAGAAGAAAGACGATATATTATGTTAATAGCTATGATATTACACTAGAAAATGAAGAAACTTTTCTAAGAAATCATAAAAATGTCCAAAAAGTAAAACCTTATCATTATACTTATCTACCTGGTAATGATAAAAATGTTATCATTGTGGGAACAGGTCCTGCAGGTTTGTTTTGTGGTTATGTTTTAGCCAAAGCTGGTAATCGTGTGAGAATGATTGAAAGAGGCAAGAAAGTTGATGAGAGAATGAAGAATATGATGATTTAATGAATCATCATATTCTTCATAGTGAAAGCAATATTGCTTTTGGAGAAGGTGGTGCTGGTACATTTTCGGATGGGAAGCTGACGACTAATGTCAAAAATGAACGTATTGCATATATTTTAGAAACATTTGTGAAATATGGAGCACCACAAGATATTTTAAATCAATCTAAAGCTCATATTGGTACGGATTATTTACGTAAAGTTGTTGTGAATATGCGTAAAGCTATGGAAGATATGGGTGTAAGATTTTTGTTTGAAACCCAGTTTATCAATATGCATAAAAGTGAAAGAGATATTGAAATTCATATAAGGTCACATGATCAAACGGATATCTTGCATTGTGATAATTTGGTTTTGGCTATTGGTCATAGTGCCAGAGATACTTATGAGATGCTATCTCAACATCTAATTATGCAACCCAAGCCTTTTTCTGTAGGAGTACGTATTGAACAGTTACAATCATCTATTAATGATATTCAATATCATGGCAATAGGTCAAAATATTTACCACCTGCTTCTTATAAATTAGCAGTGAAAGTAGAAAATGGCAGAGGGGTTTATACTTTTTGTATGTGTCCAGGAGGACAGGTTGTTCCTTCTATGAATGAAGATAATACAATATGTATTAATGGTATGAGTTATCGCAGTAGAGATTTATCTAATGCCAATAGTGCTATATTGGTAAGTATAACTCCAGATGATTTTAAAAGTGATAATGTTTTAGCAGGAATAGATTTTCAAAGAGAGTTAGAAAAGAAAGCTTTTGTACTTGGTGGAAGCAATTATGATGCTCCTATCCAATTGCCTTTGAATTATATATATGGTGAAAAGAATACGATAAAAGATGTCTTGCCATCTTATCAACCAGGAGTAAAAGAAGCTGATCTTAATCAATTATTCCCAGAATATATCAATGAAAGCTTAAAAGATGGTTTGATAAAGATGAATGAGAAGTTGCCTGGTTTTATTGATGAATCAACAATTCTTACGGGTGTTGAAACACGCAGTAGTTCACCTGTAAGAATAGTGAGAGATGAATCTTATCAATCATCTATTCGCGGTGTTTATCCGATAGGTGAAGGTGCAGGTTCTACTGGTGGCGGTATGAAAGTATCAAGAATTATGATTTATGCCAAAACTTGTGTTTCTGAATTTAAACGTATGATTCATCCTCATAGTGTTGTTTCGGTTGAATTTGAAGGCAGTCATATTAGTGATAGCAGTTTAAGAAATGTTTTTGTTTATTTAGCAGTTTATTTCTTTATCATGTATCTATATTGCTTATATCACTCAATAACTTTGATTTTGCAACAACGTTTAGTTCGGTTGTAACATGTATGAATAATATTGGACCAGGACTGAGTATATGTGGACCTGTAGGCAATTTCTCTACGTTTAGTGATTTTTCAAAGCTTGTTCTTTGCTTAGATATGTTAGCAGGACGTTTGGAATTGTTCCCATTATTGATGTTGTTTTCAAAGAGTTTATGGAAAAAATAGGAAGTTCGTGAAGAACTTTCTTTTTGTTTGCTTTCATCATTAATATATGCTAGAATGTGGCCATATTAACAAAAGGAAACGTATATGAGTAAAGTAACAAAATTAGGAAAATATAAAGGCATTGAAGTGACGGTTGCTAAAACAACTGCAAGTGATGAAGAAGTTCAACAAGAAATTCAAAAACTATTATCTCAACGACCACTTTTAATCGATAAAGATGGTGTTGTAGAAAATGGTGATGTGACTATTATTGATTTTGAAGGTTTAAAAGATGGTGTAGCTTTTGAAGGTGGGACTGCTAAAGGTTATTCATTGGAAATTGGTTCTCATTCTTTTATTGAAGGTTTTGAAGAAAAAATGATTGGAATGAAAGTAGGAGAAACAAGAGATTTGGATCTTTCTTTTCCAGCTAATTATCAAGCATCTGATTTAGCTGGACAAGATGTTATTTTTAAAGTAACTGTGCATAAGATTCAAACAAAACAAGAAGCAATCCTCAATGATGAATTTGTACAATCATTGAAGATTCAGGATGTTACTAATGTTGATAGTTTCAAAGCTTATATGAAAGCCTATGTCCAATCTAAACATGATGATCAATATCGTACCAACGTTGAAAATACTTTGTTTCAAGCATTGTTAGATGATTGTGAAGTAGATATTGATGATCAAGATATTGAAGATGCAATGCAGGCACAAATAGATCAAATTTCGTATGATTTATCAAGACAAGGAATGACTTTGGAAACTTATCTTCAAATGATGGGTGCAACAATGGATATGCTAAAGGAACAATTAAAACCTTCAGCAAAGCAACAAGCTAAGTTTGAAGCTATTATTGATGCTATTATCATTGTTGAAGGAATATCTACAAGTGATAAGGAAATCGATGAACAATTTGATATGATGGCTAAACAAAATAATATATCTATTGAACAAGTTGAAATGCAGGTTTCAAGAGATGGCTTTAAACGCGATTTTAATCGTGTTAAATCTAGCCAATTGGTTATTCAAAGTGCAATTATTCATAATTAAAAATATCTTCCTTAGGGAAGATATTTTTTTAATCTCTGTAATGATGCTTCTTTCAAGATAATATCAGGTTCAGCAAAATATTGGGCTAATACATCAGCATCTTTAAGTATCTCGTCATAGATATCATGAATTTTATCTTTATCACTATGATTTTTAATAGCATTTATGATGATTTTCTTTTCTTCATCATTATAATCATCAAGGTATTTTTTCATCATTTCACTGCTTCTTGAGGCATGATTAAATGAAGAATAATTCACAAATTGTGCGATATCATGAAACAATCCCATCACACCTGCTAATTCAATATCTAAGTTATTCTCTAAAGCTAACTTTTGACATAAACTACATACAGTTAAGCTATGATAATAAGCTCTTTGCTTATAGATTCCATGACAATGTTCTTCTATAAGACTAAAAAATGTATCTTTTAAGTTTTCATAACGATTCATCTTCTTAACCCCTTTGGATAAATATTTTTCGCTTGACCATTACTTTCTTTATAGAATGATAATGGATACTCATCTACAAATAATACACCATAACCTTTTTGCTTGCTACCGATAATACTTTCACCATGAAGATATTGCTTGATTTCTTGATCATTTTCTTGATAAGTATAGCTTTGCTTCACATCTTCTTTATGTAGTGTTAAAGCTAAAGCTAAACTAGGTTCAAAACGATTCTTTTTACATTCTCCTCGTATAATAAGTATAGTAAGATATATATCAGGTATATACCTTACA
>JAJQDJ010000190.1 GCA_021202205.1 Erysipelotrichaceae bacterium | reverse complement strand
ACCCGTAAAGTCATTAACATATAATTTCTTAAAAATAAACTTAATGACATTGTACAAACTGGTGCTTTTAAAGGAGTTGTACCTTTCATTTTGATAGCTATATAAAGTTCCTGTTTCGATACATGATAAGCATATTCATAAATACGGTGATGTTTCATTAATGATATACCTAAAATATCAAGATTATCAAAAGCAAATAGTGTCATTGTATCCTTGCAATGCATTCCTGATTTAAAATCATCTTTGTTTAAATGAATTTGATGTATATTATTTATAAGAGAAATAAATCCAACGGAATCTATTATTGGTATAAGTTTGAGTTTTGTTGATAAATAGTTCATAATTTCACCTGCTTATTTGTATGAATAATGGATTCTATGATATCTTTACGACGATAGATTTCATTATTATCAAGATTACGTAATGCGATTTCTAATAGATTCATCATATAAGTACGATAGTCTTCATTATCTTCATCATGAATAAGTAATGGTTCATAATTTAATAATGCTGATTTTTTATTGAGTTTACTATTAAGTTGATTAGCTTCCTCTAATAATTGACATTTTTCTATGTATTCTTCCTGTAACATATCTAACATCATTTGTTTTTCATTTATTTCATTTTCATAATATTCTTTGATTTCAATTGTTGATTGCTTAAAATCTTTTTGCTTTTCTTGTAGTTCCATTTCATATAATTCCTGATAAGAATAAGAATGATTGAGGTTTATACAATAATTTCTTATAGCATCACTTAAACGATAGGTTAAACGACCAAGGCTTTCTTTATAGCTGTTTTTAAAGGGTTTTAGAGCTTGGTTAGGATATTTAATCATTATATTATTTTCACAATCATCACAACATACAATATGAGCATTACCTGCTAAGCGAAAAGCCAATTCATTCGGAGATATACGATAATGTGGGCCTTTCATGACTATGATAGGTAACTTAGTATGTGTATCTATCATATGATCTATATAATGAGGGTGATCATCTATCTTGAATATATCATCATTAAGAATATAAGAACTATGAAATAAATCTCTAAATATACCAGGAATAGAAATTTTATCAATATAGACAGATTGATCAGTAATTTCTTTATAAAACTTTAAATGTAAAGTATGATCAAGATAGAGTATTTCTACAGTAAATCGATTATGTTTTTCGTTATCGTCTGTTATAAAGGAGATGTTTAATCCTTTATCTTTAAAATCTTTTATAATAAGTTCTTTATGAGGAATAGCATAATAAAAATCATCTTTTCCATTATAGTGCAGGTTGGACATTTTATTTCTACTATTTTCAATCCAATGTAAATACATTTGGATAAGTATATCTTTATTAAAGTAATCATTGGTATGTAATAAACTATAATAACATAACATAGTTACAACCTCCTTTAGCTACCATTTATTATAGCATAATTTATTATTATTTGATGAGTTTAGTTATTAAATGTATTGTTAAAGAAATATTATCTTTTGATAATCCTGAATAATTAATAACTAATGTAAATAAGTAACAAGATTCATGAGAGATTTTGCTTTTTTTAAGGTATCTAATAAATTATCTTTTAATAGCATATAATAATGGCGCATGCGTATATTTAGCAATAGCACCTTGATTAAGATGTAACGGCATTCTTAAACAACTAGCACCAAAAGATTAGATTGAAATCCGTAATATTATTTGTTATAATGTTGGTGCTGCCGGAATAGCTCTAACAGGTAGAGCAGGCCACTCGTAATGGTCAGGTTGCAGGTTCAAGTCCCGTTTCCGGCATAATAAAAAACGCTTGATTTAATCAAGTGTTTTTTATTATGCAATCATTTCTTGTGTGTATGGTAATGCATATAATGTATCAGGATCAATATCTAAACAGTCATATTCGTTCCTATTACCTTTTATATCCCATGCAAGCGTATCATTCATGACTGTGCAAGTGTTAAGAAATGTTTGAATATCTTTTAATGGTGCAAAAACTTCTTTGTTTAGTAAAGGAGAAGCATCATAGCATACAATTTTACCATCTTAAAAATAGATATATACTGTGTAATCCTCAGTAGGAATAACTTGAACAACTTTTGGAAACATATACACACCCCATTATAGCAATATCATAAGAAAAATCAAAGATAAACCAAATTATAGGTAAAATTTTTATAAACTATAATATAAAAAAACATCGTAACAGGGTGCTATAGGTTGCAGGTTCAAGTCCAAAAACACTTGATTGATTCAAGTGTTTTTTTGTTTCGTATTAAATTATTGAATAAATGAAAAAGTAATTATGATGTCAAGATAAATATCCAAAAGCTATATTTTTACTAGTTTATTGAAATTATTATCAAAAAAATGTATAATTGTAATGGGAATTATTACATTTAAAGTTAAAGAATTAGGAAAAACAATAAAATATATTGATAAAGGAGGAAGAAGATTTGAAAGAAGAGTATAAGCAATTAAAGGATTATATGAATCACAGTCATAAAACTGTAGTTGTTACAGGAGCAGGTATTTCTTACCTTTATGGTATGCGCAGATTAAAACAAAGTGTTGGTATGATAAATGCAAGACGTGTTTTTTCTACTTCATATGTTAAAAAGAATCCAGAAAAGTTTTATGCAATTATGAAAGATGCTTTTTTGGATGCAACATTTGTGAAAGGACCAAGTATTGTTCATAAACAACTGGCTAAATTAGAAGAACAGGGTAAAGTTTATGGAATTGTTACTCAGAATATGGATTGTTTGCATACGATTGCTGGTTCAAAGAATGTTATAGAGTTTCAAGGAAGTTTTAGAGAAAACGTGTGTATCGGTTGTGGTGAACAATATAATGATTATAACATATGGAATCAAGGCCATATGCCCCACTGTGAAAAATGTGGTGCTCCTATTATGCCTGCTAGTTTTAGTGGTATAAGAAATAATAGTATGAATAAAGCTATTGATATGATTTCTACAGCAGATTTGATTATAATAGTAGGGACAACTGGTTTTCGTAGTGATGAATATTTAAGTCGCATGGGATCTGATACAAAGCTTGTACAAATTAATTTGTCTGAGACCGTATTTGATTCAATGGCAGACTTGAATATTAGAGCAGAAGCAGGTGAAGTTTTGGCTGCTATATTAGAATAGGATATTAATTTATGAATATTTTTAAAGGAGATCGTAGTATGAATAAAATACAACAATTATCTGATTATATCAATCAAAGTCAACATATTGCTGCTATTACTGGTGCGGGAATTTCTGTGGCTGGTGGAGGTGTAACATATGGACAGATGGTTTTCTCTAATGGGTTAAGGAGATTTGGAAAAAGTACTAAAGATTATTTACCTACTTATCTAGATAATATGTTTAGTTATAATCCAAGTTTTAGTCATTATGCCTTAGCTGATTTAGAAAAAGAAGGTAAACTTATTGGGATTATTACAACGAATGTAGATTGCATGCATACAATAGCTGGGTCAAAAAATGTTGCTGAAATTCAAGGAAGTTTACAAGTAAATTGCTGTGAACACTGTGGGCAACACTATGATAACTATACAATCTGGAAAAAAGATGAGCTTCCTGTGTGTGAAAAATGTGGTGGACAGATTCTTCCTTGGCCCCTTTATAGTGGAATTAGTCTTTGGCAACCCGATGTTCAAAAAGCTAGAAATTGGATTTCTAAAGCTGACTTGATTCTTGCAATTGGTACGCATGGATATTTTTCTGATTGTTTTTGGCAATATAGAAGAGATGATGCAATTATCGTGCAAATCAATCCAGGACATACTGGATTTGATAGTATTGCTGATTTTAATATTAAAGAAGAATGTGATAAAGTGTTTAAGCAATTACAAGAAAGGTATGAAAAAAGTGACTGAACAAGAATTAATGGAAGAAGAAAAACTAAAACAACTTGCAGCAAAAATGCGTGAAGCAGAATATCAAGGTTTAACTGAGAAAAAAATTCAAGAAAAAGAACAACAAAAAGAAATGAAAAAACAAAGAAATATACAAATACTGAATGATACGTTAAATATTTTAGAAAATGGAAGCTATATAAAAGATAATCATAAGGTTGAGCTACATATGAATCATAAAGATATGCAAGAAATACAAGTATTTTTACCTGAAGATATTGATAAATTATCAATATCTTCCTTAAAAAATACCAATCATGATTGTACATATAGTTGTGAAAATATTGATGCTCTTTCACTGGCAAAAAATAAACAAAATGAGGATAAAGTTTTAGTTTTGAATCTCGCTAGTGCAACTGAACCAGGTGGCCGTACTAGAAAAGGTGCAAGTGCTCAAGAAGAAAATCTATGTCAAAGAACTTCATTATTATTATCATTAGAAAGTGAAGATGCTCAAAAATATTATGAATATAATAAAGCATTAAAAACACGTATGGGATCAAATGCTATTATGATTTCGCCTAATGTAGAAGTCATAAAAGATAATTCTTTTGAATTACTCGGTGAGCCATTTGAAATAGCTGTTATGAGTTGTGGGGCACCTATGATTCGATTGGGATTAGAAGGATTATCACAAGAAGAATATGAGGCATTACTTTATAAACGTATTCAAGGTATGCTAAAGATTGCTAATTTGCAAAATTATCATCATTTGATTTTAGGTGCCTTTGGATGTGGCGTATATGGTAATGATGCAGCTATTGTTTCAGATATTTTTTATAAAGCGATTCAAGATTTTAATTGTAATCAATTGTTTGATTCTATTGATTTTGCAGTCTTATGTAGTCCAAAAAAAGATTATAATTACAAAGAATTTAGAAGAAATTTTTCGAACAAATAAAGCACTTGAGTTAACTCAAGTGCTTAGTTTTTGGCTTATGCAAAATCGGTTCTTACATAACGCACAAGACCAATAATTCTTACAGGAAGTTCTTCAACTTCTTGAGGTGTAAAAAATTTTGTATCGTATTTAGGATTTGTTGCTTCTAAAATCATTAAATCGTTTTTAAAAGTGACTTTTTTAATAGTAGCTTCATCACCAATCATTACAATTGCAATACTGCCTGAACTTACTTCATTACATTGTTGAACATAAACCAAATCACCTGCAAAAATATGAGATCCTTCCATAGAGTCACCTGTAACTTTTAAGAAATAATCTCCTTTTTAGCATCAACTGGACCAACTTCCACATAGCCTTTAAGCTGTTGATCAGCCCATAAATCATATCCAGCTTTGACATTACCAAGAATTGGTTTTAATTTGTTACCATTAGCAAGTGCCATTTCAACATCACAATCAAGTATTGCAGAAAGAGTATCAAGGTTTCTACGTTTTAATAACACACTTTCACCAGTAATCCAACGATAATAAGTTGATAAAGATACGCCAGCTTTTTTAGCCATTTGTTCATGAGATAAATGATTTTGAGCTTCATACTGTAATAATAAACTTCTTAATTCCATTTTCATCACCCAACTATATAATATCAAATTTTTCCAAAATTTTGCAAGCAAAAAAGCATAAACTTGAAAATAAATTCCCAAATCTACTTGAATTCATTATTTTAAAATGTATAAAATAATAATCGAGGTGATAACATGAAAGATAAAGTTTACTTGTGTATTGATTTAAAATCATTTTATGCTTCTGTTGAATGTGTTGAAAGAGGGTTAGATCCTTTTAAAATTAATTTGGTTGTAGCCGATCCTACAAGAGGTGGAGGGGCTATTACCTTAGCAGCCTCGCCAGCTATTAAGAAGCTAGGGGTTTCTAGTCGAGGACGTATTTATCAAATTCCTAAGGATATTGAATATATTATTGCTACACCACGAATGACATTGTATATGGAATATTCAGCTAAGATTTATTCTATATTTTTAAAATATATATCTTGTGATGATATTCATGTTTATTCTATTGATGAATCTTTTTTAGATATTACGAGCTATTTGTCTTTATATAAGATGACACCAAAAGAATTAGCTAAGATGATTTTGGATGATATTATGGAGGAAACAGGTATTACAGCAACTGTAGGTATTGGTAGTAATTTGTTTCTAACAAAAGTAGCTTTAGATATTCATGCTAAACATTCAATGGATAATATGGCTTATTTGGATGAAGATATTTATAAGCAAACATTATGGCATCATCAACCTTTGACAGATTTTTGGATGGTAGGAACAGGAACAATGAGGAGATTGAATGCTGTGGGAATATTGGATATGTGTGATGTAGCACATGCAGATGAAAAACTATTGTATAAGATATTTGGGGTGAATGCTGAGTATTTAATTGATCATGCATGGGGAAGAGAATCAGTTACTATTGCAGATATTAAAGCTTATAAGCCAATGAGTCATTCTCTTTCTAATTCTCAGGTATTGTTTGAGGATTATAATTATCAAAATGCGTATTTGGTTATGAAAGAAATGGTTGATTTGAATGTATTAACATTGGTAGAAGAACATTTAGTAACGAATCATATTGCTTTATATATTGGTTATTCTAAAAATATTATTAAACCATCAAGAGGAAGTCGAAAAATAAATGTTACGACTAATTCAAGTAAGTTATTAATGGAGGAATTTAAATATTTATTTAAACGTATTGTCAATCCGAATTATCCTATTCGACAAATAGGTATCAGCTTTGGTGATGTGAAGGATGAACTTTATGAACAATTCAATCTTTTTACCGATATCGAAGATATCGAAAAAGAAAAAAGAGTTCAAGAAGCCATTGTAGATATTAGACATCAATATGGTAAGAATGCAGTACTTAAAGGTATGAATTTTTATGATAAGGCAACTACAAGGAAACGTAATACTTTGGTAGGTGGTCATAATGCCTAGAAAAGCGCCACGTGCTCAAATGTTTCAACCATATGATGCTTTAGTCGGTTTTAGAGATTTAATTAAGAAACAAGAGAAGATAGTTGTTTCTTATCATGAGTTGTCTGAATATGAATGTGAGATGCTTAATCAAATAGTTTATCAAATTGAAGTAGGAATGATGATTAGGGTTGTTTATCATAATAAGGGTGAGTATATTCAGATAGAAGGAAAAGTATCAAAGATTAACTTTGATACTAAGATGATACAGATAGTTAAAACAAGGTTGAATTTACAGGATTTAGTAGAAATAGAAATATTGTGATATTATACTATTGGTAATGATAGTGTAAGTATAAATTGATGAATCGAATCATCGGTATGAATATTCATATATCCATTGTATTGTTTAACTGTTGCACGAATATTTTTTAATCCAATGCCATGAAGATAATTATCTTTTTTTGTTGTTTTCAATGTTGATTTTTCTAAGAAACCTGAATAAGCATTTTTAATGACAATGAATATATAATTGGCTTTGTGGTGTATTTTAATATCGATGAAACGTTCATCGATATTTTTTATTTTTTGACAAGCTTCAATAGCATTGTCTAAAGCATTGCCAAATATAACACATAAATCAATGTCTTTAATAGAATCAATATAAGTATAATCAGCATTGATGGTTACTGGAATATTGTTGTTTTCAGCATCGTTTATTTTTTGTGTTAATAAACCATCTAGTGCGATATGTCCAGTATTTACAGTGAAATTTGGTTGAGTATATTGAGTAGATAAATTTTTAGTGTAATCTATAGCTTTGCGCAATTGATTATTTTCAATAAGATATTGAATGGTAACAAGATGATTTTTCATATCATGTCTTAAAGACTTGAGACTTTCATCATTTTTATGTTGAACATCCATATTTTTTATAACGGATTGCATAGCAAGATTACGTTCTTTTTCCTCGATAATTTGAATATTATTATATTGGATATGTTCGACAAATACTAAACAAAACAATGATAAAAATTGGAGTATAATAGAAAAAAAGAAAACTCGTTTGCTAAGAAAATATCACTATAAATAATATCACCCGAATTGCAAGCAGAAAGTGGAATTAAGATGAAAAAAATTTAATTTTT
>JAJQDJ010000176.1 GCA_021202205.1 Erysipelotrichaceae bacterium | reverse complement strand
CCCGTAAAGTCATTAACATATAATTTCTTAAAAATAAACTTAATGACATTGGATAAGCATTATCTTTATCAAATGATGTCATATAGTTTGTATAGGTTTGATTCACATACTTACTTTAATCACTGGTAATAATAAGCTTATTG
This sequence comes from Erysipelotrichaceae bacterium, assembly GCA_021202205.1. Taxonomy (GTDB): domain Bacteria; phylum Bacillota_I; class Bacilli_A; order Erysipelotrichales; family Coprobacillaceae; genus JAJQDJ01. The sequence goes on along the minus strand of JAJQDJ010000176.1, from coordinate 7,904 downwards.
TCAAATTGTCCTTGCAGGACTTCTAAACTATTATCTTTAGCATAATCCACCAATAAATTAAACATGCTTCCAGATAATAAGAATAATGTTAAAAGCAGGATAAGAAATACATATATAAAACGATAACTTCGCATATAATGAATAGCATAATCTTTTAAAAATGCTGAACTCATATTATGAGATTTTGTTTTTAATAATGGTTTAGTATCTAATTCACCTTTGATTAATTTTAAATGTGTATTTTCAATAATATAAATATTATCAGCATACTCTTGAGCCATATCACTATGTGATGCAATCACTACTGCAATGCCTTCATCTGCTAGATTTTTAAGTATTTTAAATACCATTCTTTCATTATCTTCATCAAGTGAGGCTGTTGGTTCGTCAAGTATCAAAAGACTCGGTTGTTTAATTAAAGCACATACAATCAATAATCGTTGTTTTTCTCCAAGTGATAAAGTCATAACATTTTGATGCATGTCATTATTCAATTGAACTTTATCTAGTAATTCTCTAGCTTTATCCATATTCATGTCAATACCACTAAGCTTAGCGAAATACTCTATTGTTTGATAAAGCGAATAATGTGGAAAGAAATCAATGTTTTGTAAAACAAAAGATATGTAATCTTTCCTAAACTGTTGATAATCTTTAACCTCTTTGCCATCAACCTCATAGCTAAAAGACTGATCATCACTTATTAAAGCTATACGATACAATAACGCCGTTTTGCCAATACCACTTTCTCCTTTTATTAAGGTGATTTTTTGAATGGAATAATCAATGTTTCATGATCAAGTATGAGTTTATCATACTTAATATATAAGTTACTTATTTTAATCATCATGTTCCCTCCTTTTCTTTATCATAACAAGTTCAATTGGAATTCATGTGGAATTTATCATATTTTATTTTATATTGATATAATCAACATATTTTATATATAAAAAGATGATTTAAAAGTATAAATCATCTTTTTCACATATTGTCCATATTTATGAACTTTTTATGATCATTTAAATAACTTAAATAATTTATTAATTATTATAGAAAGTAATATCAAATAATGATGGATATTATCATTATCAAATCTAAAAATAATTATATTTGATATCATTAACAAGATACTATAATAAAACATATGGAATGTTATATGATGAAAGAAAATAAGCTCAACCAATCCTTGCATCACCAATAATAATATAAAACTCATAAACATATGTTCAATAATATAAATATAATACTTATTCTTTGATAGTCTTATGACTATTAAATCCTCAACCTTATAAATATAAAGAAAACTTTGAAGTATATACATAATATCTAGAATTGTTAAACCTAAACCCATAACTAGGTAATAAAAGTAATGATATTCTTTATCTATCAAATAAGCTGTTGTTATATAATCAGATTCAACTTGGCCAAACATATATATCACATATATTCTTAATAATAATGAAAATAAAAGATATTGATGCTTTTTAAGAAATGATACCATTTTCTATTTGATACTCCTCATCAAAAGTGATGCCTTCAAGTTTTTCATGAGTACATATGATTATTGTTTTATTTTCATTATGAAGTTGTGCAATCATTTGGTAAAACTGCTGAACACTTTTTTCATCCATCCCTCTGGTTGATTCATCTAAATATATAATCTTTTGATCTTCCATGATAGCTTGGATAAAACCAGCTTTTTGTCTCATACCAATACTATATTTTTTCATAGGTAGTTTTTCATATAAGTCTAGATGCATTTGTTGGCATAAGGTTGCTACCTTATTTTCATCAAAGATATTTTTGAGGTTATACAAGTATTTTAGATTATTGTAGATATTATCATCTTCTATAAAACTAGGATTTTCGAATAATGCCCCAATATGATTTTGATATTTATCATATATGATTTGACCACTAGTAGGCTTTATTAATCCACAAGCTATTTTAAGCAACGTTGATTTACCGCAACCATTAGAACCTGTGATTTTAATGATTTGACCTTCATTAATAGTGAATGATATATCTTTTAATATAGTTTTTGTTTTAAACGTCTTATTGATATTTTGAAATGCAATCATGATTAACCTCCTATTTGTTTCTTTCTATATGTATATTTAAAGTTTATGACTATTATTAAGATATATATAATCCATGATGAAATCAGTCCTACTATACGATATTGAGCTTGTGTACCAGGTTGTAACAAAGTGCCAACAGCTATGCTTTGTCCTAAAGACAATATACCAGTTAAACCATCGATATTGATGAAATTCAAAATAGTATGAATGATTTCAGCCATGAGTGTTGAAACAAAATAAACAATGATTGGTGAAACCATAAACACATAAAGATTTTTGATATAAATACTTAATGAATACATAAATATATTAAATAATCCTCCACCAATACAAGAGCAACCAATAAACAATATCATATTGAATATTTGATTTGGTACTAGATAATCCATAGTATTATAGTAATAGTAATTAGCATTATCTATCAAATCAGAACTATCACAAGTTATATAATTAATCAAAAATAATACACAATGTAATATCATCATATATAACAATGTTTTTAAAAATATTTCTTTAACATTTTTAATTATATATTGTTTTAGGCCTACTCGAACAATACAGTTCTTATCAAATTCGTAATATACTTCTTTATATTTCTCCAAAACATTCCCAATGAAACTCAACATAATAGTTATTATAAAGAACATAGCATACGTACCCATATCCCATAGAGTCAAATATTTATCAAATATACTACTAGCCCAATAAGAACTAGAAATTAATGTATATATTCCATAAACAATATTAAGAAACAAACATACAACAAATACATATTTTCCCTTTTTCATGTGCTTTCCCTCCTTAAGATTCTATATTTATCATAACAAACTCATATGGAATATTTGTGTAACTAAAAAAAGATGATATTAAATCATCTTTATAATGACAAATATACCAATCCTCTTGGATTATCTAGGTGATATCCTTTCGCCAAATCTATAAAATGAAGATCTAAATATCTTTGTCTTTCCATGGAATCCTGATTATGTATTAAAATATCATGAATACATAAAGGATCATTAATTGTTATATGATTATTTAAAATATTCAATATTTCTAAAATATGATTTAATGAATAACTTTCAAAATAATAAGTTTCCTCTTTTGTCACTATATCCATATCCAAAGAATACACCATATGAATACCTTGAGTGATAAAAACACCTTTTGTGACTATTCCAATTAATACTTTTGCAGCTTTATCTGATAATACTGTTGGATTAAAAATACGACTATATAATGATAATTTCACCTTTTCAATATCTTTATAATAAATAACGTTATTATCTGGTAGTAATACTTTATCTTTTAAGAAACATAAAGAATTTTCATATTCACTAATGATAGTTACAAAATGAAACTTTGTTCTACTAGTTGTTTTATAATTCATATAATCACTAAAAGTTTTCATAAGGCATCCTCCTTAATACCATTATAAAAAGATTATGTGAAAAAGTTGTGTAACTAGAAAAGCAATTATTCATTGCTTTCTTCGATAACACCCATTAATTCTAAAATACGATTAAGATCATCAGTATTTGTATATCTAATAGTGATTGATTTATCATCAACTTTGATTTTTGTACGATATTTCTTTCTTAATAAACCTTCAACATATGTATATTCTTTTGGTTGTGGCTGTTTTGGTTTATTAGCCTTGGCTTCTTGAAGCTTGATGCCTTTCACTTTATCTTCAACTTGTCTGACAGACATTTTTTCCTCAATAGCTTTTTGTGCTAAGTCTAATGCTTTATCAGGATCAATAGTAATTAAAGGTCGAATATGGCCCATTGAAAGTTTTCCATCAAGAACATAGTTTTGAAGCTGTTCAGGCATTTTCAGCAATCTGACTGTATTTGCCACATGAGCTCTTGATTTACCAACACGTTTAGCAAGTTCTTCTTGCGTTAAATGAAGTTTTTGCATCATTGTTTGATAGGCTTGAGCTTCTTCAATAGCATTTAAATCTTCTCTTTGAATATTTTCCAATAATGCTATTTCTAACATTTGATCATCTGTGAATTCTACAAGTATCGCTGGTACTGTTTCTAAACCAACCATGCAAGCTGCACGATATCTTCTTTCACCTGCAACAATATCATAACCCTGAATAGATTTTTTTAATATAAGTGGTTGAAATATGCCATGTTCTCTTATAGATTGTGCCAATTCTTCAAGTTTTTCTTCATCGAAATGCTTTCTTGGCTGATAAGGATTAGGACAAATATCAGTAACAGGAATTTGTTCTTGTGTCAATGATTCTGCATTGTTGTCAATAGCGTTCAACATTGATTGAAGATCTCCACCAGTAGCTCCATCACCAAAAATAGCATCTAAGCCTTTACCTAAACCTGTATTTTTCTTTGTTTTAGCCATTACGTTTCATCACTTCCTTAGCTAATTTAGAATAAGCAATAGCTCCTTGTGAATTTTTATCATAATCAAATATGTTTAATCCCTCAGAAGGTGCTTCTGATAATTTAATATTTCTAGGTATAACAACATCATGAACTTTTTCTTTAAAATACTTTCTTACTTCCTGGGATACTTCAATACCCAAATTTGTACGAGTATCAAGCATTGTTAGTAAAACACCTTCAATCGTCAATTTTCGATTAAATGTTTTTTGCGTTAATAAGATTGTATTCAATAGTTGGGTTAATCCTTCCAAAGCATAATATTCACATTGTACTGGTATTAAAACTGTATCAGCAGCTGTTAAAGCATTCGTGTTCAATAAGCCTAAAGCCGGAGGACAATCAATAATAACATAATCATAATTATCTTTTTCATTATCTAAAACAAATTTTAATCTTTGTTCACGTCCTGTTTTGACCTGTGATAATTCTATTTCAACACCTGCTAAATCAATATTTGCAGGAACTATATCTAATCTCTCAACATTTGATTTGATAATAATATCTTTAAGAGGTGTACTATCAATAATAGCATCATAGACTGTTAATTTCAAAGCTGAGCGATCAACGCCAATACCTTGTGTTGCATTTGCTTGAGGATCTATATCAATTAATAATACTTTTTTTCCCATATATGCAAGTGCTGCCGCTAAATTCACACTTGTTGTGGTTTTACCAACACCACCTTTTTGATTTGTAACAGCTATAACTTTAGACATTCTTTAATCCTCCCACAATATATCTTCATTATTTTATCTTAGGCACAATGAGGGCACATAAGTACCCTTCATCTCTCGTTTCATTGTATGTATTATAACACACTTCTACTAATTTTAATATATCTTTTATTGAAAATGTCGAAGCATCAAAAAAGCTCATATGAGCTTTTAAAGTGTTTGTTCTGTTCGGCCAATAATATCATCTTGTGTAGCCTTAGATAAAACATTAAAGAAAGCAGAATAACCAGCTACCCTAACTATCAAATCACGATGTTTTTCTGGATGTTTTTGGGCATCTATTAAAGTATCTCTAGAAACAACATTATATTGAACATGATAACCATCCAAACGATTAAAGAATGTTTTAATAATCATTTCTAGTTTTTCTTTATTTTCTTCAGTTGATAACATTTGTGGTGTCACTTTTTGATTAAGCAATACCCCACCTGTTATTTCATGTGTTGGTAATTTTGAAACAGATTTGAAAACAGCAGTAGGTCCATTCTTATCCATTGCATGAGCTGGAGAACATCCTTCAGCTAAAGGTGTTTTGGCTTTTCGACCATCTGGTGTTGCCATCGTACCATAACCCTGTCCAACATTAGCTGAAATAGAAGATGTTCCTGCATAACGAATACCACCAATTGGTCCACGATTGTATCTCGTATTTGGATATTTCTTCATTTCATCAATATAATAGTTATAAACTTCGACGACTAAATTATCAACTTCATCATTATCATTACCATATTTAGGTGCATCACTAATCAACATATGTTGAATTCTTTGATTTTCTTCACTTGTAAAATCATCCTGCAATGCATCCCAAAGTTGTGTTGTTGTGATTTTCTTTTCTTCAAAGACAAGTTTTTTAATGGCAGCTAAACTATCCGCCATATTCGCAATACCTACTTGTAAACCTGAAATGAAATCATAGATGGCGCCACCTTCTTTAATGGTTTTTCCTCTACCAATACAATCCTGTGTTAAAGCAGAACATAAAACATCTGGTACATCTCTCTCCAATGCTAAATCAATCGCATTTTCTACAATCACACTCATACGTGTTAACTCACGCATTGTCTTTTCTATAGCATGCAGCAATTCATCATAAGACTTCATTTCTGTAAAATGCCCACAACCTTTTACAAATCTCTTACCTGTTGTCACATCAATACCATCATTCATCGCAATTAATAATATTCTAGGGAAATTCATATAACTCATACCTGTACAACGATAACCCCATTTACCAGGCACTGCTGTTTCTACACATCCAATAGCTGAATAATTATAAGCATCTTCTTCTTTTACACCTTTTTCAATAAATGAAGGAATAATAACTTCATCCGAATTGAAAGCTGGCATACCAAAACCTAATTTCATTACTTCAATACATTCATCTAAGAAAGCTTTTGGCATATTTTTATGATATCTTACAGTCAAATTTGGTTGCGTTAATCTTGTTTGAGCTACTGATTTTAATACTAAATAAGATAATTCATTAACTGCACCTTTTTTATCAGGTGTTTGTCCTCCGATTGTAACATTTTGATACATTGGACTACCTGCACTAGAGAAAGTATGAGCTTGACTTCTTACTTTGTTAATAGTTAAAGTTTTAATCCAAAGATTAGATAATATTTCTAATACTTCATCATCACTGATTAAATCTAAATCTTTATCATGTTTATAGTAAGGATAAATATATTGATCAAAACGTCCATATGATAAAGAGTGTCCATTAGATTCTATTTGTAATATGAGTTGAATAAACCATGTAGACTGTATAGCCTCTTTAAATGTATGAGCTCCTTCATAAGGAACCTTATCACAAATACGACTGATTTCTAATAATTCGGCTTTTCTTGCTTCATCAGCATCCTGAGATAATTCCAAAGCTAAAACAGAAAATCTATGAGCAAAACTCTTAACAGCTTCGATAACAATTAAAACCGCTTTATAAAATTGATATTTATCAATATTTTCAGGTATACATAAATCTAATTCTGATTTTAACTTTTTCGTTCTTTCTTCATAAGATTTTAGTCCACCTTCTAATACTTGTTGATAATCAACCGCTAAATGTGCATCTCCAGAATTTAATTTACCTTCCATACCAAAGAAACCTGTTTCCATAAACACATCAACTTCTTCAGGAAGCAATGCGCCACCCTTACTTCTTAAATTATTATTTTCCCAAAATAGCGCAATTGACCTTAACTGATTTTTCGTTTCTTCAGTAATATAGAATATGTCTCCATCTCTTTTTTCAAATAAGTCCAATTCTTTCATGACAAATTCCATTGTATATTCAGGAAATATTGGAGCATCTCTATTAGATGAAGCCTGATTACCAACAATTAAAGTATCATCTTCTATAAAAATAGGCATCTTTTCTAAGATATTTTTCAACATTAATGCTCTTTTCATGACTGCTGGTTGATTTTGATTTTCTTTGTATGATTCTGTTACTAATAATGCTCTCGTAGCATCTATATATGGTTTTTCATCTAGTACTTGATCTCTAAAATGATTCATTCTATCTGTTAATTTTCCAAAATGTTCTGTATTTTCCATAGTTTAATCCTCCATAACTCCAGTATATCATGAATAATTATTTTGTCAAATGAAACCCGAATTGCAAGCAGAAAGTGGAATTAAGATGAAAAAAATTTAATTTTTAT
>JAJQDJ010000261.1 GCA_021202205.1 Erysipelotrichaceae bacterium | reverse complement strand
ACCCGTAAAGTCATTAACATATAATTTCTTAAAAATAAACTTAATGACATTGAGCCTTGCTCTCTTTTTGTGTTATGATGCATTTGTATATATTTCATAAGAACTACATATAAGTAAAAATAACATACCAGTTTGCACAAAGAATATTGTATAATCCATAGTACCATGTATTAAAACTATCAAAATATATGCAATGATTAATGCAAATAATTCTAAATCTAATTTTTTTGAAAATAAATGATATATTCCTTTTAACATACTCACTACATAGGGAGCAATGCTAGCTAATCCAACAACACCAAAACATAATAGCGGATCCAAATAAACACTATGGGCATGCTGAGTTGGATGACCATCATATTGTTTGTATATATGCATATATGTCATAGGTCCCTCGCCGAATAAGAAATGTGTTTTAATATTAGCTATAGCTGTAGACCAAATTTTTTCACGTGTCTTAAAATAGGAAAGAATATTATCAAAACGAGGAAACTTCTTTGGATTAAATAAGAAATAACCACATACAGTTATGACACCTGCTAAAATAACACTGCAAGTTTTATAATGCTTATCTAATAATAACATCATTACAATTCCAACGGCTAAAGCAGGCCAGGCGGTACGACATCCAGTTAAAACAAGTAAAAACAAATTCAATGCAATTGCAAAAATATAATATATAAGATAATTCATATGCTGCTTATAATCTTTCATTTTTAATATCTTATAAAAAATAAGACAAACAAAAAATTCAATCATCATTGCATAATAATTAGCATTAAAGAATACAGAATTAATACGATCTTGGGGGCTATTAAAAATAATCACTTCAAATTGATTGATTTCATAATTATTTAATACACCAATATATTCAATCAATCCATAAAAAGCCGCAAAAATACTTAATACAACAAGTAAATCAGTGATAAAAGTGAATAATTCATGTGTAATATAAACACGATAAAATAACATGAAAGAAAAAAACACAAGCAATGCTATTGTACAAGCAACGCCATAATAATTTTGATAAAACAAAGAAACGATGAGGCTTAATAAACAAAACAGGAGTAGAAACTGACTCCTAGGTATTCTTTTGTATGCATCTTGAATTTCACCAGTTATAAGCAATCGAATTGTTAAAAAAGCAATCACGATAGCATACATATAAAAAGGTAAAAACAATGAAATAATGGCAACTATAATATATCTTTGATGATGGGTAAAATGTTGCCTCATATAACTTATTCCAAAAATAGTTATCGCCCCCTAAAATGGTATTACCATTTTACAACATAAAAAAAATTTTGTATACTAGAAAAAGAAAAACATGTCAAAAAAAGAGGTATAATATGAAGTATTTATATGTATATAACTATGAAATAGAAGAAAAAGAACTATGTGAAATGGAATTCCAGTGTTTATTTGATGAATCTATGACAACGAAATATTATATAAGTGATACGTATATGGACTATGCGAGAAGTCCGTATATAAGAGGACGTTTAGATATAATGTTTAGTCATAACTCTTTTGAACAGATTGTTCAAGCGATAAAAGATGCCAATCTTTATTACCTAGATTTTAAAGTTATCTATCTAAAAAATGATATCACACATGTTCATTATAAAGAGTCAATTGATAGATGTAAAGCGGTAGCTTTACCTATCAATGGGTCAGTAAATATGCATCATCCGCAAACTATATTTGCTTTAACGAATATCAATCATGTATGGTATTTTGGTATCTACCATGAAAAATCATCATGGAATAAACATAGTGATAAACCTTATTCTTATTCTCATTCCTTAAATCTCAGAGATGCTAGAGCTATTGTTAATATAGCGGTTGGTCAAAATTTATATAAAACTATAGTTGATCCTTGTTGTTGGGTGGGGACCGTTGTACTTGAAGCATTGGGGATGGGTCTTAATATTAAAGGATATGATATTAATCGGTATGTATCTTATCAAGCTAGACTCAATCTAGAATACTATGGTTATGATCCTTTATTGATTGAAAAGAAAGATATGCGAGAGTTAAAAGAAACATATGATGTGACGATACTTGATATTCCTTATGGTATTTATAGTCCTTTTACTTATGAACAACAATTGGATTTGTTACAACATATACCATCTAACGAATTAGTGTTGGTATCTCATATATCAATGAATAATGAATTAGAGAATCTAGATTATTATATAATTGATCAAGCTAAAATCAATAAGGGAAATTTTATACGTTATATGACATATGCCAGGAAAGGGGAATCAGCATGAAGCATATATTTATGATGCATAATATAAAAAAACATTATGAATTTAAAAAGGTAATTGAGGAAGTGATGGAAGGTTATGATTATGATATTATTTTTACTTCTTCAGTAGCTGATAGTCAAAATTATATTAGGAATTATCATAATAAAGCAAGATTTTATGTTGTTGGTGGGGATGGGACGCTCAATGACATGATACAAGTATTGGTATATACAGATCATGAAGTAGTGATATTGCCATTAGGTACAGGTAATGATTTTTGTCATTTTCTAACAAAAGAAAGAGATCCTAAAAAATTATTAATCCAATCTCTATCTTTAGATTCACAAAAGATCGATACAATATTATTAAATGATCGTTACTACATAAATACAGCTTGTTTTGGAGTAGATAGTGTTATTGCCACACATGTTCATGATGTCACCAATATACCTATGATTCCTGAAGATAAAAGTTATCTAGTGTCAATAGCTAAACATGTATTTGCATATAAGAATGATGAGGTAAAGATAATTGTTGATGGAAAGTCCTTATATCATGGTCCAATAATACTATGTACATTTAATAACGGGAAATATTATGGTGGTGGTTTTCCTATTACGCCTAAAGCTGATATTCAGGATGGTTTTATTGATTTATGTGTTGTTGATAAAGTTCCAAAATATAAAATACCTTATTTAATAACAGTATTATTAAGAGAAAAATTATATACACGTAGTGAGGTTCATAACTACCGCATCAAAGAAGCGACTGTTTATTGTCAAAATACATGTAATATGGATGGAGAAGAGTATCAAGCCAACTGTTATCATTTTCAAATTCAACCTAATAGTCTTAATTTTGTTTTGTATAAGTAAAGAAAAAAAGGATTTACTCCTTTTCCTCATCATCTTCAATATACTCTTCTTCAACATCAACATAAGTTTCAACATAACCGCAGGTTTTACAAATTGCTGCTTTTAAAGGATAAACGATTTTCTTTAAATCTGGTTTTTTTTCAATCACTGAAAAATCACAAATAGGTTGTGCTTCATCAACGATATAACAATTTTCCTGCATTTCTTTATGGCATCTAGGACATTTTCTCAAGATTATCACCTCTAAATATATTATACTAGAAAATGTTATGAAAACAAAGACAAAAAAATTTTTTAGTAAATCAGAAGTAAAATACCAAAGATTATATCGTCATATCCGTGGATATGATGAAAAACATAACATCAAAAAACCATTATTTTCCATTCTATTTGTAGAAATATGTGTTATAATGGTGGTTAAGGAAGTGATAAGGGAAACATGATAAAATTAGAAAATGTAACTAAGGTTTATAAGACTGGTATAAGAGCCATTAATAATATTAATGTTAATATTGAACCAGGTGAATTTGTATATGTAATAGGTTCAACAGGAGCGGGAAAATCAACTTTTATTAAGTTATTATATAGAGAAGAAAAAGCAACATCTGGAAGAGTGATTGTTGCAGGACAGGATGTTTCTAAAATCAAAAATAGAAAGGTACCTTACTTTAGAAGAAAGATAGGTGTTGTTTTTCAGGATTATAGATTATTGCCTAAAAAGACAATTTTTGAAAATGTTGCATATACTTTAGAGGTAACAGATACTCCTAAAGCGGAAATTAGAAAGAAAGTAAGAAGGACCCTAGAACTTGTTGGTTTGGAGGATAAAGCAAATGCTTTTCCACATGAATTATCTGGTGGGCAACAGCAACGTGTAGCAATTGCCAGAGCAATTGTCATATCTCCTAAGGTATTGATTGCTGATGAACCAACAGGAAATTTGGATCCAGATACATCAAGAGAAATTATAGAATTATTGATGCATATTAACGAAGTTGATCATACAACTGTTTTGGTAGTAACACATGATAGTGCAATCGTTCAAAAATATAAGAAACGTACTATTCTTATTGAGGATGGTTGCATTAAAACTGATACAAGTACAGGAGGTTATATTGATGGAACTCATTAGTTGTATAAAGAACTTCCCTAAGCATTGTAAGACGGCTATTCAAAATATTTGGCGTAATGATGTTATGTCTGTTTCTTCTATTTTTGCAGTAATGATTACTTTATTATTAATAGCTGTTATAGGTATTGTAGCGATTAATATTCAAGATATGACTTATGGTATTGAAGAAAGCTTATCAATTTATGTCAAACTGGATCAAGATATAAGTGATGAGGAAGCTTTAGAAATTCAGCCAGAGATTGAAGCCATTAAGGGTGTTAAGACTGTAGAGGTTTCATCTAAGGATGATGAGTTAGATAAGCTGATTGATGCGCATGATGAAGATGGTGCTGAATTGTTTGAAATGTATCGTGATGATAATCCTTTAGGCGCAGCTTTTAATGTTGAAGTTGAAGATGCTACTTTGATTGATGAAGTTGTTGAACAGATTGAAACTATTGAACATGTTAATCAAGCTACAGCTGGTGGGGAATCTACGAGTTCACTTGTTACAACATTAGAAACTATTCGTAATGGTGGAGCTATATTTGTAGTGGCTTTAACTGTACTGGCATTGTTTATGATTGCTAACACAACTAAAATGACTATTGCGGCAAGAGAAACAGAGATTAGTATTATGCGTATGGTTGGCGCTAGTAACTGGTATATTCGTTTACCATATATGTTAGAAGGTATTTTTATTGGTATTATTGGTTCTATTGTTCCTATTATAGCTATCTATTTTGGTTATCAATATCTATATGATGCAGCCTCTACTTTGTTGCCAAACATGTTAGCACTAAGAGAACCGTTCCCATTTATTTGGCAATGTTCTGGTGTTTTGGTTGCTTTGGGCAGTGGCGTTGGACTTATTGGAAGTTTTGTATCAATTAGAAGATTCTTGAAGTTTTAAGAATCTTCTTTTGTGTTAAAAATATGTTAGTTTAATTGTATGTTATGATTATTATTTGACTTAAAGATTAATTTTCTCTATAATAGGGTATGTGTTAAAAGGTGGGATATTATGTTTACAAAAAAAGAAATTTTCAGTATTCCAAATTTATTAAGTTATTTTAGAATTGCACTGGTACCAGTTTTTTTATATGTGTATTTTCATGCCGAATCTCAACAAGATCATTTCTTGTCAGTGGGTATTTTGATATTATCTAGTTTGAGTGATCTTTTTGATGGTTTAATTGCTAGGAAGTTTGATATGATTACCGAATTAGGAAAACTTATTGATCCTATAGCAGATAAATTAACGCAACTAACGGTTGCTTTGGCACTGATGTCTACTTATCATTTGTATGCTTTCTTGGTATTTATTATTTTTATGAAAGATGGTATGTTATTATTTGTAGGTTATTACATATACAGGAAAACAGGCAGGCATATCAATCAGGCTCAGCTACCTGGTAAGATAGCTACAGCTTTGTTTTTTGTCGTGTCTATTGCTTTGATAGCTTTCTATTTACCAGGAACTGCTATAGCGAATATTATGATTAGCATCACTGCTATATTTATGGTGATTGCAATGGTTTACTATGCAATAGAACTTTATCATGTATATCAAGGCGTACTCTAACAAATTTCTTATCTTATTATAGCTATAATAGAAGTGGTGATAGCTATGAATATAAGAAGAAATATGGGTATTATCTTAATGATGTTTGGTGTATTACTAACAATTGATCAAAATCGTGACCAAAATGAACTATTCTATGAGATAGAATTATTGGTTCAAACATATTGGCCACTTATTATAAGTTTTATTGGTATCTATATGATATCCACTCCAAGAAAAAGATAGCGATTAGCATAATGCTAATCGTTTTTATATCTTTTCTAATTCTAATTGTACATATGTATAAGTATTGATTATTTGTGATGCTTCATCCTCGCTTATATTTTGACTCCAGTCATTTAAATCTGTTGTGGTATAAAACTAAGGCAATTATTTTTGATGTTATTATCTTTTCATTATAATGAGGTTTTTAAATTCTAATGCTGATTGATTAATATCAGTTGGGATAGAAATGATAGGGGCTTTATGATATTTTATCATTAAGTTATTCATATCTTCTAATATTTGTGTTTTGACATTGTTACGCTTGTTGTCGAGATCATCTTGCAAGCCGAAGAATCTTAATGGTGGATAATCTCTAAGATCTTGTTCATATGTATTTAATCCCAGAGGATTAATGTCATGTATGAGTTTAAAAAATTCCTTGATTGCTTCACCAGGTAATCCTTCTAAACAATCATCTAATGGACATTTGAGTAATTGATAACTTTTTGGAACATAGTCTGCATATTTATAGCTAAATTCATTGATGAGATTTTCGATGGGTTGCATATCTAAAAGTTCATGATATTCAAGAGAGATTTGATAAGTATCGTTAGGATTACTAAATGCAGGATATCGATTATTATTTATCATAAAATCATTCACAGCTTTAAAATCATTGGCTTTTCTATCTAGATAATTTTCAATATCTTTATCTGTAAAGCTCATACTTCTTAACAGTTTATAATTGTTTGGTTTATCTAACATATATTCAACACATACAGGATTAATATCATCCATTAATTTAAAGAATCTCTTTCTTGTTTTTCTTGGTAATCCTTTCGTTAGAAAATCCACTTTTCTCATATGATCTAATTCAATCATTTTTATGTTTCCTTTCCTGCCAATTGTTGAATTCTTCTTTTGTCATAATATCTTTGTAGGTATTATAATTATTGAGTTCATCGAGTCTACCTTGCTTTTTCATCATATAGTAAAATAATAGGAAACCTCCACCAAAACATAATACAACTCCTATAACAATACCTAAAACAGTGGCCCAAATATCACTGTTTTGGGCAGTTATAATGAATGATGCTAATGTTAATAATAATGTGATGACTATACCGATAAACACTGCTCGATTAAGCTTGGGCCCATTTAAACCCATTTCCCATACAATAAACAATGTTAGGAAAAAAGCTATAATAATCCAAAGATATAAAGACCATGACATAGCTAATAAGGTAATAGGTGAATCTAATAAAAATACTAGCCATCTTAATGGTGTTTGTGAAACTGAAACAGTATCATCTATGTTGCATAAAATACATAAATAAAAGTAGGCTAAAATATATAATATGATAAAAAATGATATTTTAATTTTTTTCTTCATAGTCTCTCTCCACTAATGCTATTATATCAAATTTATGACTTCAATTATAGTTATTTCATTAAAAGTATTGACTCCATTATTATAATGGGGTTTAAAATTCTCGGGATGATTTAAACAAATCATCTAGAAAGTGAGGTATGATATGAAAAAAGTTATTATTACGATTGGTCGCCAATATGGGAGTGGTGGCAGAGAAATCGGACATTTAGTAGCGGAACGCTTGAATATTCCTTGTTAAGATGGAAGTATTATTGATAAAACTGCTAAAGTAAGCGAATTGAGTCCTGAATTTGTAGAAAAGAATGAACAACAATTATCAAATCTATTTATTTTTGATATGTCAATGATGCTTCAAATATATAAGGCTCAATCAACAGTTATCAAAGAATGTGCACAAAAGGGGCAGTTGTGTAATTGTTGGTCGCTGTGCTGATCAAATTCTTGAACAAGATTATTCTTGCTTGAAAGTATTTCTTTATGCTGATTTTGATAAACGTTATCAACGTGCAATTACTCAATATGATGATAAAGCACAAGGAATTGAAGATTTTGTTAGAAAAAAAGATAAAAGTAGAAAACGTTTTTTTCAGATTTTTCATGAAAAAGAATGGGAGAAAGCCAATGTCATTAAGTTAAGATTTGGTGACATTCCCCTTCTCAAAAATGAGAA
>JAJQDJ010000046.1 GCA_021202205.1 Erysipelotrichaceae bacterium | reverse complement strand
CTTCTCATTTTTGAGAAGGGGAATGTCACCAAATCTTAACTTAATGACATTGACAGGAAAAAGCGCATTATCTTCAGGAAGGAATAGACGACATAAAAAATAAAATAGTAGAATCATCATATGATAATGAAGCAAGGACAGGAGATAAGACAGCTGATACAAATTTCTTTGGCTATAAAACGCATATTGCGACAACGGAAGATGGTATAGCAGTTGCAGCAGTAGTAACAAGTGGTGAAAAAACAGATGGCCAGTATTTGGAACAGTTGGTTAAAATGGCAAATGAAGCAGGAATGGAAGTCAAGGAAGTTATAGCTGACAAAGCAAATTCATCAAGAGAGAATATAGATAATATGAATGCACAAGGTATACAAGTAGTATCAAGATTATCATCATCATTAATCAATGGAAAAAGAACAGATAATAAGGGGTTTGAATTTAATAAGGATGCACAGATGTATCAATGTCCAGTTGGTGAATTGGCAGTGAGAAAGGCAAAAACGTTTAGTGAAAGGATAAAAGAGCCAACTCATCTAAAACAGATGGAGTTTGAGGCAAGTGATGAATTTTAAACAGAAATAAAGAAAAGATATGTCATAGAACAAAGTAACGCAATATTAAAGAACAGTCATGGATATGCAATAGCGAACAGCAAGGGAGTGGCTGGAAAGGAGATACAAGGGGCTATTGCGCTCTTTTGCATGAATTTGAAAAAAATCTTGTATCCATATGAATCAAAAAAGAAAAATAAAGTAAATGAAGATAAAAAATAATATGAGATATATTATTGATTATGTTTTTATATTTATATGTATATTAAAAAAGAATTCTTATAAGCTATCATGATAATTGAGTTATAGAATTCTTTTCTTTATGAAAGCAATATTGAGACTGTTCTTATAAAAATTTCAAGCTTTTTCAGTAGCCTCGTATTGTGCTTTTACCATTTTTTCTTATCTGCAAATAGCTTGATAATCACTTCATAAGAGCTAAAAAGGAATAAGGAATCCTCTCGTATTGAAGAATTTGTTATCAAGCAATGAAACTATAGCATTTGATTTTCTCTGTTTCAAATGATATTTCTTTTTTTTGAAATAAAAATTAAATTTTTGCAAATATATATAATATAATTTCATAATAGCAATGAAAATTTGGGACAAACTTGGGATTTTTTGTCATTGTTTGTATGCTATAATATTTATACTGCTATATCCTCCTTTAGAAAGGGGTGATGGGATGTTCTCTAATATTATAGCGGCTATTATAGGAGGTATTATTTTATATTTTATATGCAAATGGCTTGATTGTCACTTTAAGTAGCAGTAAGCCTAAGTGTTAAGCCACTACATAAAAGCCAGAAAAGGTTAAGGAGTAACGGTCCTTAACCTTTTCGTTGTGATAGTTTGTTCTCTAATTTACAAATAAATTATAACATTCAATTTGTCTTATTTCAAGTGTTCTTTTTTGGCATCGTTTTCTCAATGTCAACAAATTTAGGATAATGTAACATAACTAGCGAATCCGCGAAATTTATTTCGTAAATAAACAAAAAAATCAACAGAAAATAGATAGTCTTCATAGTTTTTTTGATTATATTATGTTAAAATGTGCGAGTATAAAAGACATATATAGGAGGCAAAAATGATAGATATACATTGTCATATATTACCCATGGTTGATGATGGGGCTCAATCTGTTGATCAAGCTATACAAATGCTTATAGATGCCTACAGTGATAATACCGATAAAATTGTATTAACACCACATTTTGCCTTTTCATATGGATTTATCAATCCATATGAAAAAATACATAGTTTGTTTCATGATTTAAAATATATTGTTGATGATGAACGTATTCCTATAGATATGTATTTAGGATGCGAATATTTATTTGATTCTATCAATACATATAAAAATCATATTCATGAAATCACAAAGATGAATCATACGGATTATTTATTAATGGAATTCTATTTTGATGTAGATGGTGATTTTATTATTGATGCAATAGATTGTGTCATCAATAGTGGTTATATACCTATTATTGCTCATCCTGAAAGATATGAAAGTATTCAAGTCAGTCATTCATTAGCAAGGCACATGATTGATCATGGTAGCTTGCTACAAATGAATAAAGGAAGTATTTTTAATCAATATGGTAGAAATGCTGGAAAATGTGTCTTGGATATGTTGGATCATCATTATATTAGTTTTATGGGTAGTGATGCTCATAATACGACAAGTCGCAATTCATTGATGTATGATGATTATTTATATGTATGTGATTATTATGGTGAAGATTATGCCAATAGGATATTTGAAATCAATCCTGAAAGAATGTTAAGCAATAGTGATATCAGAAAGAAGGGGAACCAATGAAAAAGAATATAGGATTTTTCTTATTAGTTATTTGTTTGGTTGTTGGTTATGGTGCATTTATATTTTTATGGGATCTTTCACAAGTAAGTGGAACAGCACCAACTATTAGTGCACCAACTAGCGTATTAGAATTAAGTGTTGAAGATGATGAAGAAGATATGCTTGAAGGTGTAAGTGCAACTGATGATGAGGATGGTAGTTTGACTGATCGGGTATATATTGAAAGTATTTCAACATTTGATGAAAATCAGGAAAGGACAGTGACATATACTGTCTTTGACAGTGATGATAATGTTGCTAGAACTACTAGGAAAATCAAATATACCGATTATGAAGCACCTGTTTTCAATATTGAAAAGGCTTTATGTATTTATTATGTAACTTCAACTGAAGAATACAAAGACTATGTGAGTGCCTCAAGCGTTGTTGATGGTGATATTTCTTCATCTATTACGATTGATAGTGTTAATTATGATGATAGCTATAATCTTGAATCTGTGACTTTGTGACTTATTCAGTCACAGATAGCTGTGGTATGACAACTACAGAAACATATAGGATTACCAGTATTAATTATTATGCGACTATTGATATTGAATTAGAGGAATATCTTATTACAGTGGATGTTGGTCAAACGATTTATCCTTCATCTTATATAGACTGTGTGATAGAAGATGATATTGAACATGAAGCTAGTGAATATGATATCGAAATATCTGATAACTATCGAGCCTATACACCAGGTACCTATGAATTCATTTATCGTATTGATCGTTCAACAAGTTATGGTATCACAAAGTTAACAGTTATTGTAGAGGAGTAAAACTATGAACAATCAAAATCCAAATACTATCATTAAAATAACATGTATTCTATCTTCTATACTCAGAAGATGGCGTACAATTATCCTTTTGATGCTTATATCAGGTATCAGTCTAGATGTGATCAGTACCATTACTTATACACCACAATATGTATCAACAATGCAAGCTGTTTTAAATCTCGATAACAATACCTATTCACAATTAGAAGAAGCTCGTTCCTATATTACGACACTCAACTATATTTTAAATGGTCAGGTAGCACAAAACTATATCAAAGAAGAATTAGACGTTGATAGCTTAGATATGACATGTTCTGTTTATAGCAGCAATGATACCAATATTATTACTATTCAAGTCTATTCATCTTCTAAACAAATATCATATAGTTCCCTAACAAAACTTATCGAATGGTACAACGATAACACTGACCAATATCAATTTCCTTATGAAATCTATACATTAGAAAAAACATCTTTAAATGAAACACCAACAGTCTTAAACAACCACGTTGAAAACTTTCTCAAGGGCAGCATTATAGCTGGTATGGCTATGATTGCATTATTAGCACTTTTGGCTTATTTCACATCTAATATTAAAACACCACAAGATGTGGAACAGCTTTTAGATTGTAGACTATTTGCGAAAATACCAAAAGAACCCAAAAAACGTACAAAGAAATTCTGGAAACGCAATAAAAATGCGATCCTTATCACATCCATTAAAACCAGTTTCCAATACAAAGAAGCTATAAAAAAACTCCGTAGTAAAGTCTTAGCATCAGCTCAAAAACATCAATATCAAACAATTATGCTGACAAGTACATTAGAAAACGAAGGTAAATCTTCTATTGCAGCCAATCTTGCCTTATCGATTGCTAATAGTGGTAAAAAAGTTTTACTCATTGATGCTGATATACGTAAACCTTCTATACATAAGATATTTGCTGTTAAAACAAAACGTAGTCTTAATAACTATTTAGAAGGTGAAGATTGGGTCAATCAGATTGTCTATATTCAAAAACATGAATTGTTTGTTATGACAGCCAAACCTAATCTTAAAACGTCAGAGGATCTTTTATCGAATGGACGTTTTAATGAATTGCTGATAGAAGCTAAAAAAGAATTTGATTATATTATTATAGATACATCACCATCATTAGATTTGAATGAGCCATTACTTATCTCTCCATGTGTTGATGCTATCTTATTGGTTGTCAAACAAAATGAAGCATCTGCAAAGATGATCAATAATATTATTGGTCGCTTGACTCATGTTAAGGATAATCTTATTGGTTGTATCTATAACAGTAATATTTATGATTTTACAAAATCATCAAAAACTTATGGATATCGTTATGGTTATAACAGATATCGTAGAAATGAAGGGAGATGATCATAGTGAATAATGAAGAAAATAAAATTGATCTCACTAAATATTTTGATCGTTTCTATCGATCTTTTAAAAGATTAAGAATATATATATTATTGATTATCATAGCATGCATAGCATTCTATGAAGTCAGAGCAATCTTCTTCTTTGATACAACCTATTCATCTCAAGCAGTCTTTGTGGCTTATAGTGGCGATCAAAGCAATATCTATGCTGTAAGTGAAGATAGTGAACTCTTATCAACATTTAGTTCTTTATTAACAGGATCACAAATGCAAGAAGTTATTAAAACTGATTTGAATGTTGACAGTGTTAATGCTACAATTACTTTAAATCAAGTAACTGATACCAATTTGATAGAGATGACAGTGACATCTTCATCTGCTCAAGATGCTTATGACGTGGCTAATAGTGTATTGAATAATTATGGCTCAGTAACCGATATGGTTATGAGCGATGTTATCATGACAGTGATTGACACACCAACCCTTGCAACAAGTGCCGATGCCTATCCTGATTATATTACAAGTGGTATCAAGGGCTTGATTATAGGTTTGGGTATATCGTTTGTATTGACGTTTCTGTTTGCAATATTGAAGAATACCGTATGTAGTGGTGATGATATTAAAAATAGCCTTCATTTAACCAATATGGCTTCAATACCATATATTTCAACAAATAAGATCTATAAGAAAAAAACATCATTACTGATTATCAATCCACGTATTCAATATCAATTTAGACAAGCATTTCATGATATGCGTATATCTATTGAACAAGAAGCAACCCAACAAAAACTACAAACTATTATGGTTACCAGTACTTTACCGAATGAAGGTAAATCCATGGTATCAACGAATATTGCATTAGCTTTAGCAAAAAAGAATCATAAAGTGGTATTGGTAGATTTGGATTTGAGAAATCCATCAATTTTAGGTATGATATCTTTAGCTGATATAAATGGTAATATAACCGATTATCTTAAGGGAGAACTATATTTAGAGGAAATCATCAATCATTATAATGAATCATTAGATATTATCTATCAAGTCAATTCTTATAATGATGCTTCAGATATCATGTTAAGAGATGAATTTGGTCAATTTATGAAAACATTGAAACAAAAATATGAATTCATTATTTTAGATACACCACCACTCTATATGTTAGAAGATGCTTTAGTAGTATCTCAATATTGTGATAGCTCTATTGTTGTAATTAAACAAGATTATGCTTCTATGTATGATATATTGGATGCCTTAGAAGAATTGAATGATCATATTCCTCATATATTTGGAACAGTATTGAACCAATACAAACCATCACCATTTACTTTAGATAATGCTTCGCATTATGGCTATGGTTATGGGTATGGATATGGTTATGGTTATGGCCATAAAAAATAAAAGGGAGAATCGACTATGGGTGAAACATTAAAAAAATTATTGAAAGACAAAAGAATCTATTTTATGTTATTATTAACGATTGCTATTGTTTGGTTTTTCTATGAAATGATAAAATATCAAGTACTACCAACAAAGATGCTAATAGTCGTTGTGATAGTGTTATTGACAATTGCTGTATTATTAGGACTCAGTCAATATAAGGCTCAAAGCAACAAAATAAGGCTCACTGGTAAAGCTTTCATCATCGTGATATCAATCATCCTATTACTAATCAACATCGCTTACACACGCACTGTAGACCTATTCTCATCTTTACAAGCCGGTGAAGATACAGACATTGTCTCTGTTATAGTCAAAACAGGTAGTAGTTATCAGTATATTGAAGATCTTAAAGGTCATGTCTATTCAGCTTTAAAAAACAGTGATGATTATGTTTATCAAACAGTTGATGAAATTGAAGAACTCAACGATGAAACAATTGATCTTAAATACTATGCTGGTATTGATTATATTGTTGATGCTCTCTATGACGAAGATGTTGATTGTATCATCATCAATGAAGCTTATCGCTCCATCATTGAAGATTCCTATGAAACATTCACTGATGATACCAGAGTCATCTATTCCAAAACATTTACGGTTGAAGTCGAAAATAGTAAAACAGATAAAGATGTTACACAAGATACATTTAGTATCTATATAAGCGGTATTGATACATATGGTACAATTAGTACCAAATCAAGATCAGATGTCAATATGATTGTCACAATCAACCCAACAACCAAACAAATTCTCATGACAAGCATACCTCGAGACTATTACATTCCTTTTAATGTTTTAGATGGCAGTCGTGATAAACTAACCCATTCAGGTTTATATAGTGTTAGTGAAACAGTCACCAATGTTGAGAATTACTTTGATATTGATATCGACTATTATGTACGTGTGAATTTTACAAGTTTGGTTGATATTGTTGATGCTATTGGTGGCATTGAAGTTGATAATCCAACAGCCTTTGGTGATTTTGCAGAAGGAACGATTCATCTTGATGGTGAAGAATCTTTGGCTTTTTCAAGAGAAAGATATGCTTTTGCTTCAGGTGATAGAGAACGTGGTAAAAATCAAATGCGAGTCTTAACAGGTATCATCAATAAGATTACTTCAGTTTCTGTATTAAGAAATTATGCTGATTTACTAGATTCTTTAGAATCATCTTTCCAAACAAGCTTGAGTGAAGATGAAATGTTGAGTCTTATTCGTATGCAACTTGATGATATGGCTTCATGGAGTATTGAAACAATCAGTGTTGATGGAACAGGGGATACTTTAAATTCACCAATCTATGGTTCTAATCTCTATATGATGATACCAGATGACAACACAGTTGCTACAGCAAAAGAAAAAATTATGGCTTTATATGAATGAAATTCATTATTATATTGAAAAAACACATTTATATGTTATAATAAGTATGAAAAAAGGGAATAACTAATAGTGGTTTTACCCTAGGAGATTTGTTTTAAGTTGAAAAACAACCAATCAGACCTGCTAAGTACTTGATGGTTGTTTTTCGTTATTTTTTCTTGATAATCTCAAGAAGTAGATCAATAATGATTTTCATTATTGCTAATACTAGGGTTAGTATAGCAATAACTTACATAATTATTTCATATGTACTCATTATGATCACCCCTTTCTTTAAAATATACGAATATATATAAACAAAGGTTAACGCACCTTTGGACTGTTTTACGTCCTAGGGCAACCACCATCCAATAAAAGTTATTCCTATATACATTATATCATATGTATAAAACAAGAAAAATATAGATTTGGGAATTTCGTTATTATTAAAAAATTTTTTAAAAAATCATGCAATATTTTTTATATTCATCACATTATATAGATGAAAGGGGCTTTCCATATGCATAATTTTAGCCCTTTTCATACTTCAAGAGAAAATGAAATAACTGGTCTAGAAGACTGGTTGTTTTAATTTTGGACAAACAATTGGACAAGAAAACCTGTTCACTTTGTTGAAAAAATGGACAATTTAATATATAACTCAAGTTTCGCACTTCAATTTCAATAATTAATTAGTGAAAATAGCGCA